>NZ_JRPT01000019.1:0-71115 GCF_000762865.1 Prevotella sp. S7 MS 2
GACAGACGAAATAAAGGGGGATAAAAAAGAGGGGGTATCAATTTTGACACACCCTCTTTGCAATAATATAATAAAACCACTAATGGTATACCAAACAAATGCCTTAGATATACTAGATAAAGTTACTTAGCCTCCTCTTTCTTTGTAGGAGCAGCCTTGACAGCCTTCTTTCGAGTAGTGGTCGTCTTCTTTTTAGAAGCTGATTGTTTCTCACGACGAGCAGCTTCGGCTTTCTCCATCTTCTCAACCTTGGCTTGCAGACGGATGATTTCCTTTTCTTTCATCTCGATTTCTTCGCCCTGATTGTTGATTGCCGTAAGCAGACTATTCAACTCATCATTGTCTATTTCTTCGGGATAAAGCCTATTAACACGGCTGATAAAGTCGCCGAGGATGTTCATATAGTTCGTAAACGCATCGAACGGACTGGTATAAATACCGCGATCTAGTCCCACATTGCTTGGCTTGGTGGTCATAAAGCGGAAGTTATTGCTAGCCTGTAGATAATCCCAATCTTGATTTATACGCGGGTCGTTGGCTATGCGTACACGGTCGGCAACACTATAAAGTTTGTTGAAAGCCTCACGCTGCATGGGATTACCAAGCCATGGACTGACGTCACGTTCCTCATCTACCCAACTCAATGTATCGGGAACATCAAGCGCACCAACACTCTTCGTCTGTTTGAATACTTCACTCGGAGTAGAGAATGTTATATTCCGTTCCTTAGCACAAGCTGGTAAAGCCTTAAAGAATTCAAGAATATTGCTGGAAAGCGGCTGTGAAATACCAAGGGCAGAGAGCTCCATGAAGATGTTAACATTCTGTTCTTCAGCCGGAAGAGCAGCAATCTTGTTCATATACACATCTGCAAAGAGAGGATAACCATCCCAACCGGTATCACTAAACCGCAATGCGATATCATCGCTGAGTTGATAATCACGAAGCAACAACTTCAAGTTACGATTCAAAGCACAGTTATATACATAGTGCGGAGATTTCCAACCCAGCACATGTTTAGCTCCTTCCGTAATCATACCTTTAAAGCCCATACCGGCAGCTTGGACTCCAATATCATCACTATAAATCAAAGAAGAGTTACGAAGGACGGTAGGATACTTTCCAAAATATTCCTTGATTTTTTCGCATTGGCGCTTTACGTCGGTGGCAAAACACTCTTCGTTGACTAGAGAAGAAAGCCCATGAGAATAAGGTTCGGCCAAAAACTCCACACAACCGGTCTCATTCAGTTCTTGCAATTTGGCCAAAACTTGTGGGGCATGCATCTCCAATTGCTCCATTCCAACACCGGATAGCGAGAACGTCACTTTAAAATTGCCTTCATTCTCCTTTATCATACTGAGCAAAGTATCCAATGCCGGCATATAACAACGCTCAGTAAAATCATTGATGGTACGCTCGTTCTCGAAATCATCATAGTAATAATGATCTGTTCCTATATCGAAAAAACGATAACGTTTCAGATGAATAATCTGATGTATTTCAAAATATAAACATATTGTTTTCATGATCTATGGTCGTTTAAATATTTAACTATATAAATTGACAGACGCTATTTCCACCCCAAAGTACGCATATAGAGTTCGCGAATCCAAGCTCCTACACGCTCCCATGTGATTTGGTCAACTTCTCGTTTGCCTTCTTCTTTCAGATAATTGAACAGACTTTCATTCGTACATATGCTGTAAATAGAGTCGGCAAGTGCATGGATATCCCAATAATCGACCTTGATACAGTTGGTCAATATCTCGGCACAACCGCTCTGTTTAGAGATGATAGTAGGTGTTCCACACTGCATTGCCTCCAAAGGAGAGATACCAAAAGGCTCACTGACAGACGGCATGACATATACATCGCTATTCTTAAGACACTCGTAAACCTGCTTTCCGCGCATAAATCCGGGGAAATGAAAACGGTCAGAGATCCCTCGCTCTGCTGCCAAATAAATCATCTGATCCATCATATCACCCGAACCGGCCATACAGAAACGAATCTTCCGACTACGATGAAGCACCATATTAGCAGCCTCAACGAAGTATTCCGGCCCTTTTTGCATGGTTAATCGGCCTAAGAAAGTGACCACTTTCTCGCCTCCTTTATGGTCAGGACGAGGGATGGCATCATTCTCCGGACTCAAAGGATAAACGGCATTATGTACTGTAAATACCTTACGTGGATCTTGATGATACTGGTGTATGACTGTTTGACGAGTTAATTCAGACACGCACATGATGCAATCAGCATTGTCCATTCCGTCTTTCTCGATTCCATAGACAGTCGGATTAACTTTTCCACGGCTACGGTCGAAGTCGGTAGCATGCACATGTATGCACAGAGGTTTGCCACTTACTTTCTTCGCATGAATTCCCGCCGGATAAGTAAGCCAGTCATGAGCGTGTATAATATCAAACTCAACGGTACGAGCTACAACCCCCGCTATGATGGAGTAGTTATTAATCTCATCATGAAGATTAGCCGGATACCCACCTGCAAACTCTATACATCCTAAATCATTGAGATATAAATAGTTGAAATCGGCATAGAGATGGTCGCGCATTTTGAAATACATATCAGGGTTCATCACATTCCCTACCCGACTCTTTACATAATCATAATCCACGTCGCGCCATGCTACCGGTACACAGTTCATGGCTACAATATTCGCATAAGTATGGTCTTCATCACCCCAAGGCTTCGGTAAACAGAGTGTGGTCTCTATATCTCCTTGCGCATGGAGTCCTTCGGAAATACCGAAGTTGGCCGTTGCCAATCCACCATAAACGTGAGGAGGATACTCCCATCCAAACATTAATACTTTCATAGCATTCTCCTCCTATTCTTATTTAAAGTTATATTTTTCCAACAATTCCAATGTTCGCAGAATCTCAGCCACGTTCATGGCAAACGAAATAGCACCACGTCCATGGAACGGAGGATTACCATCGAAGAGTTCAGGGATTGTACCAAGGCAGTGATAAAGCATCTCATCCTCGTACCCCACCATCTGACGTTCAATAAAACTAAGGCGAGTGCGCTTATAAAGGCGAAGACATGCCTCCATATAAAAGCCTACCAACCATGGCCATGCAGTGCCTTGATGATATGCATAGTCACGCTGACTCTGCGGTCCTACGTACATTGGGTTGTATCCTCCGCTCTTGGGAGAGAGCGAACGCAAGCCCTTCGGCGTTAAAAGTTCACGTGTACAAATATCCAAAACGCTCTTCTTCTGAACCAAATCAAGCGGTGAATAATCTAGAGCTACGGCAAAAATCATATTGGGACGGACACTCCAATCTACAGTATTATCATCTACATAGTCGAACAGATAGCCATATTCATTGTAGAATACGTTAACAAACGACTCTTTACAACGCTCTGCCAAAGCCTGAAGACGAGCTACCGACTTGGCATTATTATCTAGTTCAGCCAAGGAAGCTGCGAAACATAAAGCATTATACCATAACGCATTAAACTCTACTATATAGCCTGTACGAGGTACAACGGGACGCCCATTAGCCACTGAATTCATCCAAGTGACCGGCTTTTCTTTACCATCCGTACGAAGCAGTCCATTCTCATCAAGATGCAAATTGGGATGTTTGTTACCTTCAATAAACTGGATGATAGCCTTTAGGAAGGAACCATAACGACGAAGACATGCCTCATTACCTACTTCCTTAGCATACTGTTGTATGCACCAAACGGCCCACAGAGGTACGTCAGGTTGCTCCATTTCATAGATATTTACTGTAAGCGGTTTACCAACCATAAACTCTCTCAATCCCTTTTCCGCAGTTTTCATAACCAACTCAAAGTAGTCTTGCTCTTCGATAGAGAGCGTCAGACCCGGTAATGAAATAAATGTATCACGAGCACGGCATTTAAACCAAGGATAACCGGCAAGAATATAGCGGTCGTCATTGGGCTTACGAATATGAAATTGATGGGCAGCATTGACTAAACAATGGAAGAAATTATCTCGCGGACTGCGCTCTTCCACCTCTGTCTCAAAGAGCTTCTTCAACGTTTTTGTCTTCGATTCAGAAGTAGATGCAGCAAAGACGACACTCTCCCCTTTCTTGATATTCATCTCAAAATAACCGGGAACATAGAGGTCTTCATTTGAAGCATATCCACGTTCTTGCTCCTTTGGATATTCAACACCACGGTACCAATCGGGTTGGAAGATAAATTCATTCTTTTTACTAAACTGCATATACAAATCGGGATAGCCCGCATACATGCATGTTTTGATTCCATCTTCTACCTGTTGGTAATCTCTATTCACATTTGAGTTCTCATGAGTAAACTGTCGAACACTGCGGAATGCCAAGAAAGGACGGAATCTTAACGTTGTAGCAGAATGTGCATCTACCAGCGTGTAACGTATTAATATTCGGTTCTCATAGTGCTGGAAAACCACTTCTTTTTTCAGAATGACTCCTCCAACCCTATATATTATGGTGGGAACCTTACCACAATCAAACTCACGGATGTACTTATGACCCAATGGACTATAATTATTGCCTTGATACTTATGCAGTCCAAGATTAAATTCTGCACCATGTTGGATAACCGTCACATCCATCGAAGAAAGTAGAACATGATTTTCATCATCCAACTCTGGAACCGGAATAACAAGTAAGCCATGATATTTTCGAGTATTACAATCCACTATCGTAGAGCAGGAATAAGCTCCTGAACGATTCGTACGGAGTAATTCTCGTGGCAAAGATTCTTCCAAATTAGTCATCAATGCCTTTTCAAATCGTAAATAACTCATAGTTCCGTATTAAGGTTTTAAATATTTCGATAATTATTTTCAACAACAAGAGCCTCCCGTTACGACATAAAGCACTTGTCATGACTTCAAAGTTAAACATTTCTTGCGGTAATACAAAATAAAAGAAGCGTTTTTATTGAAATTTGAAATCATTTCAAGTAGACACTTATATTTTTCCTACAAGGAAACTTATTTTCAAACATTTTTGTTAATTTTGCACATAGTTGGAACTATTTAAAAACATCCTACCATACCCAATTAATAAAAAGAGGAAGGTAAACTATGGCTTTGAAAGGTGAGATCAACAAAGAAGAAGTTGTCAAAGCGATTTCTAATTTATGGAAAGAATTGACAGACAAACAACGCATCATACTGTCTGACAACATTGAAATCCGTAAGTTTAAGAAAAACGAATTAATATATAAAGACCAAGATGGACCTACACAAATAATGTGTCTGATACATGGGAAAGTCAAGGTATATAAGGTTGGCATCGGTGGACGCAACCAAATTCTACGCGTTTTTAAGCCTATGGAGTTCTTTGGTTACCGAGCTTACTTTGCCAAAGAAGAATACAAGACGGCTGCAATGGCTTTTGAGACCACCACAGTAGCTTTCTTTCCCATGGATGTAATCATCAAGCTGATGCAAGACAATCATCACATCAGTTTTTTCTTTATTCAAAAACTTGCCGTGGAGTTAGGTTGCTCAGACGACCGTACCGTCAATCTCACCCAAAAACATATTCGAGGTAGACTTGCCGAAGCATTGATATTCCTGCAAGAAAGTTATGGGTTGGAAGAGGATGGATTTACTCTTAGCATCTATATGAGCCGAGAAGATTTGGCCAATATCTCTAATATGACAACAAGCAATGCCATTCGAACACTTTCAACCTTTGCCGATGAAAAGCTCGTTGCCATTGATGGCAAGAAGATAAAACTCATCAATTACGATGAGCTTGTCAAAATTTCAAAGATGGGTTAAGACGGTATTAGGAAATTAATAACTTCCTGTTCTACATTGATTCTAAAGGGGCCGACAGGCGTTTTCATCAATCTCCCATCTATCCCTACCATCGCATGCTGTGCTTCTAGAACTTCTATTTCCCTTGCACGATAAGGATGCACGCTTTTGTGATTTAAGAACTTACCTTTAACAAAGAGATAAAAGCCCTCTAATAATTGTGTCATCTCTGGATGATAGACTACAGATATATCTAACAGGCCATTATAAGGGACTGCATTGGGAGTCTGTCCATACCCCGTTGAATTACCCACACACACAGTCATCACTTTTCGCTTCACTTCATCGGTATTGATTTTAAGATGCATCTTATAATCAAGTCGTTGGAATATCATCAGCACAAAAGAGAATATAAACGACAATGTACGCGAACCAAACAAATGATGTGTCTGTCTTCGAAGGTTCATAATAGCAGCTATCAATCCCACATTGACACAATTTAAGAAATACCGATGACATTTCTCACCAAGTTTATTGGTGTATCGGATACATCCTAAATCAATCTTTCTAACACGTCGTGCTTTCAACCACTCTATTGTTTGGTCGTAATCAGACTCCTTAAATCCCCAGAAATGAGCAAAGTCGTTCATCAATCCATTGGGTATTAATCCCAATGTAACAGTATCGCGCACCCTCTTTTCTACTTGCATCAAGCTGTTAACAGCATCATTCAAAGCCGAATCACCACCTACAATCACAATAGTACGATAGCCATTATTGACCATCATAGAGACGAGTCGTTCAACGCTACCGGCATTCTCACTCTGTATAAAATCGTATTCTACGCCGTGATTATTCAAACTTCGCTCTATCTTCTTCCATTGTTTTGCAGAAGTACTCCACCCTTCATGCTTAGGACAAAAGAGTATTCCCCATCTATTTTCACTTACTGCCATAACTTCTTGATTATATTTATCTTATCTTCCATTGGGCTTAATGCGTCAATCCAATGAATATGTAACCCACGTCGCTCCATACCACGGAACCATGTCATTTGTCGTTTTGCAAATTGATGTATGGCAATTTCCAGCAAATGATACATTTCATCATAGGATAACCTTCCTATAATATATTCTGTCACATATTTATATTCCAACCCATAATAGATAAGAGAATCTGCATCTACCCCACTATCAAGGATAGATTTCACCTCATCTACCATTCCATTTTCCAAACGCGATTTAAGTCTATGGGATATTTTTGCTCTCCGAGCATTTCTTTCAATGTCAAGACCAACTATCAAAGAGGCCACTCCCGGCATCTCTCTTTTAGCCATAGGATGCTGTACATTGTAGGTTTCTATTTCTATTGCACGGATAGCACGTTGGCAAGAATCAACGTCAGTTGTATTATGCATAATACTTCTTGTCTGTCTCTTCAATCGCTCTAACATCGGAACAAGCTCATCCAATGTCTTTTCAGCCAACGATTTTCTCAAATATTCATTCTGTGGAACCGGCGATAATTGATAACCTTTCAATACAGACTCAATATACAATCCAGTTCCTCCACAAAGAATAGGTAGTCGTCCACGGTTCACAATACTTTGATATGACTTTCTAAAATCTTCCTGATAGCGGAATAAATTATACTTGGTACCGGGCTCACAAATATCTATTAGATGGTAAGGAATATCCCTTCCATTGACAGTATAGTCGTCTAAGTCCTTACCTGTACCTATATCCATACGCCGATATACCTGCCTACTATCAGCACTAATAATCTCTGCATTTAAATCATAAGCCAACCTAGCGGCCAAGTCAGTCTTGCCACTCGCCGTCGGACCAAGTATGGTAATCATATTGTAGGGCATATCTTTTCCATGAATTGGATTTAATGAACATACAGAGCTCTGATTCAAAATGCAAATATACTGTTTATCGCCCACAAATCCAAGAAAGCAAACAAAAAAGTCGACTATCTATCAGATAGCCGACCTTATATTTCAATTGTAATATCTTAGTGTATTACTTCAACTCTGCGAGGCACTTGATAGTACGAACCATCTGAGAAGTATAAGAGTTCTCATTGTCATACCAAGAAACTACCTGAACCTGATATGTGTCATCGTCAATCTTGCTAACCATTGTCTGAGTAGCATCGAAGAGAGAACCAAAACGCATACCGATGATATCAGAAGAAACGATCTCATCCTCTGTGTAACCGAAGCTCTCTGTAACAGCTGCCTTCATAGCTGCATTGATACCTTCCTTGGTTACATCCTTACCCTTAACAACTGCGATAAGGATAGTTGTAGAACCTGTAGGAGTTGGGATACGCTGTGCAGAACCAATCAACTTACCGTTCAACTCAGGAATTACAAGACCGATAGCCTTAGCTGCACCTGTTGAGTTAGGAACGATATTGCAAGCACCTGCACGTGAACGACGGAGGTCACCCTTGCGCTGAGGACCGTCAAGAATCATCTGGTCACCAGTGTAAGCGTGGATTGTTGACATGATACCGCTCTGGATTGGAGCATACTTGTGAAGAGCTGCAGCCATAGGAGCCAAGCAGTTTGTTGTACAAGAAGCTGCAGAGATAACAGTATCGTTAGCTGTCAGAGTCTCGTGGTTTACATTGTAAACGATTGTAGGAAGATCGTTTCCTGCTGGTGCAGAGATAACAACCTTCTTAGCACCTGCCTGAATATGAGCAGAAGCCTTAGCCTTTGATGTATAGAAACCGGTGCATTCGAGAACTACGTCTACGCCAAGCTCGCCCCAAGGAAGTTCAGCAGCGTTTGGTTTTGCATAGATAGTAATTTCCTTACCGTCTACAGTGATAGAGCCCGGAGTTACAACAGTCTTACCATCCTCAGCAAGAACAGAATCCTTAAAGTCTACAGTGTGCTTGCCTTCACCGAACTTTCCAGCGAAGCCACCCTGTGCTGTATCATACTTAAGAAGGTGAGCAAGCATCTTGGGGCTTGTAAGGTCGTTGATAGCAACAACTTCATAACCATCTGCTTCAAACATCTGACGGAATGCCAAACGACCGATACGGCCGAAACCGTTAATTGCAATTTTAATCATTTTACTTTAAATTTATTAATTAAAGGGTTAAATATCATATTTTAAAAAGTATCTCTGTCTATCCTGACGAAACCCCTTTAATCATTCTCATATCAAAAGATAACGCCATTGAGACATTTTTTCTTCTTTCCGAGTGCAAATATACAAATTTATTTCTATATTTGCAGATAATTAGAGTATTAAAATATTAAAAATCAACTCGCCACAACGGCCAAGGCTTGCAAGAAAGAATTAGACTTCCAGAGTGCAAACTCAAGGTGGCAAAATAACATTTTATCATCATAAACAAATTATTATGGGAAAGCTTTTAACCGAATTTAAAGAGTTCGCAGTAAAAGGAAATGCAGTCGATATGGCTGTCGGTGTAATCATTGGTGGTGCTTTTGGAAAAATTGTTAGCTCCATTGTAGACGATATTATCATGCCCCCTATTGGTTGGCTCATTGGTGGTGTAAACTTCACCGACCTTAAAATCACACTACCATCAATTGATATGGGCGTAGAAAAACTTGCCCCTGCAACTATCAACTATGGTAATTTTCTACAGACATTATTCAATTTCATCATCATTGCATTCTGTGTATTCTTGATAGTTAAGGGAATTAACAAACTTAACACAAAGAAAGAGGAAGAAGCACCCGCTGCCCCTGAAGTGCCGGCAGAACCTAGTAACGAGGAAAAACTCCTTGGTGAAATTCGTGATTTGTTGAAGAACAAATAATACTTCTGTTTAGAGAATGAAAATATTAGGAAATATCATTTGGTTAATATTCGGTGGCTTGGAAACAGCCATCGGATATTTTCTTTCCAGCCTAGCCTTGATGATTACAATAGTAGGAATTCCTTTCGGCATCAAGACTATTAAAATAGGAATTCTATGCTTATGGCCTTTCGGCTCACAGGTAGTAGAAAACTCTAGCATAGGCGGCTGTTTAGACCTTATCATGAATATTATTTGGATATTCATTGGTGGCATTTGGATTTGTCTTACCCATCTGTTATTCGGCTGTCTACTCTACATTACTATCCTCGGAATACCTTTTGGCAAACAACATTTCAAACTGGCACGACTTGCTTTAACTCCTTTCGGTAAAGATATTGTTTAAGAGATAGAGCTAATAACACCTCATTCAATTCATTGCAACGGCTTAACAACAATGCTGCCAAGCCTATTCAGTTTTGCTGTTAAGGCTGAACAGCAATTTTGCCAAACCGCTGCAAGAATTCATAAAAGAGAACTTTGTATCATCATAAAAAAGGGAATAAGCGCTGAGCTTACTCCCTTATATAGTCTTTCGTCAGCATATCATAGTATAATGCTTCCAATTCTCCTTGTTGCAATTGTTCTACTGAGTGGACAATCTTCCTTAACAATTCCTCGCGTTTGTACTCATCTTCGATATGACCAAAACGCGTTCTCACATTCGTCATTGCTCACTAAGTGTTATTCCCACTCGATTGTCGAAGGTGGTTTTGAAGAGATGTCGTAGCAAACACGGTTGACGCCTTTCACTTTACGAATGATTTCATTCGACACATCGGCCATAAAGTCATAAGGCAAATGTGCCCAATCGGCCGTCATAGCATCCATACTGGTCACCGCACGCAATGCAACAGGATGCTCATAGGTGCGTTCGTCGCCCATCACTCCGACACTACGAATCGTCGAAAGCAATACTGTTCCAGCCTGCCAAACCTTATCGTAGAGGCGTTCACCATCTTCACAAACATAATCGTGCATCTTTTCGATGTATATATCGTCGGCATCTTGAAGGATACGAACTTTCTCTCTGGTAATGTCACCCAATATACGTACGGCCAAACCCGGTCCCGGGAATGGGTGGCGCTTAATCAATCTTTCGGGCATACCCAGTTCATAACCTACACGACGAACCTCATCTTTGAATAGCCATTGCAACGGTTCGCAAAGCTGAAGTTTCATCTCTTTGGGCAATCCACCCACATTATGATGGCTCTTAATGGTCATACCTGTAATGCTCAAACTTTCAATCCGGTCGGGATAAATCGTGCCTTGAGCAAGCCATTTGGCGTCAGTAATCTTCTTGGCTTCGGCATTAAACACCTCAACGAAATCACGACCAATAATCTTGCGCTTCTGCTCCGGATCGGTAACACCCTCCAAATCTTTGAAGAATTTCTCACTTGCATCCACGCCAATCACGTTCAAACCAAGTCCGGAATAAGCTTCCATCACCTTATCGAACTCATTCTTGCGAAGCATTCCGTGGTCAACAAAGATGCAGGTCAGATTCTTTCCTATCGCCCTATTCAGCAAAGTAGCACATACAGAAGAATCTACACCACCCGACAAGCCAAGAATAACGCGGTCGTTACCAAGTTGCTTTTTCAACTCTTCTACCGTACTTTCCACGAAAGAAGCCGCACTCCACTCCTGTTTACTGCCACAAATATCAACTACAAAATTCTTCAGCAGCGTCTTACCTTGCAAAGAATGGTATACTTCGGGATGGAACTGAACAGCCCAAATGCGCTTTTGCTCATTTGAGAATGCAGCAAACTTCACATCACCAGTAGAACCAATAATATCAAATCCTTCAGGTATGGCAGTAATAGTATCACCATGCGACATCCACACTTGCGAACCTTTATCAAATCCATGGAACAATTTAGACTCTAGATTGATGGTTTCTAGATTGGCACGACCGTACTCACGAGTACCCGCCTGCTCTACTTTTCCGCCTCCGGAATAAGAAATGAACTGCGCACCGTAGCAAATTCCCAAAACAGGATACTTACCTACGAAGTCATCCAAATTACACTTGAACGCCTCCTTATCATGTACCGAATAAGGCGAACCGCTCAGAATGACCCCTATAACTGAAGGGTCGTCTTTCGGAAACTTATTATAAGGCAAGATTTCGCAGAAGGTATCGAGTTCACGAACACGACGTCCAATCAATTGAGTCGTCTGTGAACCGAAGTCTAATATGATTATCTTCTGTTGCATAATATATATTTGATTAAATTTCTTTCAAAAACTTTTCTGCATCATGCAGAGTATCTAATTTCCCTACATCCATGAGTTTAAGATTATCTTTTACATATCCACGGATGCGATAGTCCTTACAATGACTCAAATAGAAATCAACAATACCAAACTTATCGGGCATATCGTCCATGCAAGGAAATAAAGATGGCGAGAATACATGAATACCACTGAAAGCATACATATCATAATTTGTGATTTCCAAATCTTGATATGGACTCTTCACTTCACGTGTTTCGATATTCGTCCAACCCTTTAACAAACGCGTATCATCCTGTGAAAAAAGAAAATAGCGTTTCGTCTTACGGGCACTTACAAGCAGTGTCGCATCTGAATGCAACCCTTCTTCATAGAACTTTTGCAGGTCTATATTGCTCAGAATGTCTACATTGTGTATTAAGATGGGAGCTGATAAATCAAAAAAGGGTCTAGCTTTCTTGATACCACCGCCTGTTTCCAGTAATCCACTACGCTCATCACTGATTAGAATATCCAATCCGAAGTTGTTATTTGCAGCCAAATAATCTATGATTTGGTCGGCAAAATGATGAACATTTACAACGATTCGAGTAAATCCGGCAGCCTTTAATTTAAGGACAACATGCTTGAGCAACGGTTCCCCTCCTACCCTTACCAATGCCTTTGGAGTGCTATCGGTAAGCGGTTTCAGGCGAGTTCCTAAGCCTGCAGCAAAAATCATAGCTTGCATCATCGTCCTTATGTCGTTTTATATCTGCAAAATTAGTCTTTTTATTTGGAATGCACAAGTTTCACATCTACATTCCACGATAGCGGAATATCATTTTCTTTCCGCCGGAAGTATTTGCTCTATATTCTGCTCACGATGGCAAATACGAACTTCTATTCCAAACTTTCGATGTAAATGTTCAGCCAAATGCTGAGCACTGTAAACGCTTCTATGCTGGCCACCCGTACATCCAAAAGAGAACATCAAGCTAGTAAAACCACGCTGTATATATCGTCTGACATGGTTGTCGGCTAGTTTATAAACGCTATCCAAGAATGTAAGAATCTCCCCATCGTCCTCTAAAAAACGGATAACCGGTTCATCTAAACCTGTCAATTGCTTATAAGGCTCATAGCGTCCGGGATTATGTGTACTTCGACAGTCGAATACATAACCTCCCCCATTGCCTGTCGGGTCTTCCGGTATACCCTTTCTATAGGAGAAACTCCATATCCGTACTACCAACGGACCTTTCCCATCATACTTCGAAAAAGTTGCCGGACCATCTTGAGGATGAGCTTCATAGATTGGATGCTCTGTTATTTTATATCCATCAGCACGCGTTACGACAGGCTTTTCAGTCTCTGCAAACTGCGGTAACTCGGTCAAACGTTTCAGCATTTCCATCATATACGGATATGGAAATATGCTTGGATTCAACTTCAACAATTCTCTCAGATTCTGCATTGCGGCCGGAATAGAATCGATAAAATGTTTTTTACGCTCAAAATACCCACGGAACCCATACGCTCCAAGAACCTGAAGTGTGCGGAAAAGAACAAACAAACTAAGTCTGTCTACGAAATGACGAACCGATGGAACCTCTATATACGTCTTTAAAGATGCATAATATTCGGATACCAACTCCCTGCGTAACTTAAACGAATACTTAGCTGATGCCTGCCACAAGAACGATGCTAAATCATAATAATAAGGTCCCTTACGGCCTCCTTGGAAATCTATGAAATGCGGATTTCCCTTATCATCCAACATGATATTGCGTGCTTGGAAATCTCGATATAAGAAACTTTCAACCTTTTCTGATGTCAAATCTTTGGCAAACATATGGAAGTTGGCCTCTAATTTTAACTCATGGAAATCTAATCCCGTAGCTTTAAGGAAGCAATATTTGAAATAATTCAAATCAAAGAGCACTCCATCTTCATTGAATTCGGGTTGGGGATAACAGTTCTCCCACTCCATTCCACGTGCACCGACAATCTGGAAACCGGGCAATTCACGCACCGCTTTCACCAACAACTGTTTTTCTCGCTGGTTATAACGGCCATCGGCTTCCCGTCCACCTTTGATTGCATCAAAGAGAGAAACACTTCCTAAGTCACTTTGCAGGTAGCGTAACTCATCACTACTCACCGCTAAGACTGTGGGAACTGGTAATTTTTGTTTTGCAAAATGCCGTGCCATGTAGACAAAGGCATGATCCTCATCTCTGCTAGTTCCAATGACTCCTATTACCGATTGATTGTCTTTGCTCCATAAGCGAAAGTATTGTCGATTGCTCCCTGCGCCCGGTAATTTCTCCATACGAGCAGGTTCTTGACCTTTCCAAGTCTTATATAGGTCGATGAGTTTTTGCATTTCTATGTTGATTATAGCCGAACGGCATTTTCTGTTAGTTCAAGGTTTATCAAGATACAGCCTATTTTGTGCCTTTATTTTTCTTGCGTTGCTCGATAAAATACTCTATAATATACTCTAAAGCAAAAAGCAACACAAAGACACCTGCCGACATTAAGAACGAGCCAGTCAGCAATATGAGCGCCCAAGCAACAATCACATAGAGCGCTATCATCTTCCAATTTACACCTTGTCTCATATTGATTGCAAATTTACAAAATTATATTGAGATTATAATATAGTATCGTATTAAACAAAAAAAATCGGTTGTCATCACGACATCCGATTTCTAAAAACAAACTACTTAAAAACTAATCTACTAAAACAAATCAAAAAATATCTTCTTTCGGAAGTATTCCGACATTATATTTCAAATCTTTTTGCAAAGGTAGGAATATTTTGGATATGTTCAAATTAGATACGCTTAAAATCACTCATATATTTTAAAAAAATGATAAGAGGGACGATTCCTAGCAGAATCATCCCTCTTTTTTATTGTTTCCTTGCGTATTTAGCACTGTTTACATCATGCCACCCATACCCGGTTGAGCTGCCGGCATAGCGGGCTGAGGCTCAGGTTTGTCTGTCAACACGCACTCTGTTGTCAAGAACAGACCTGCAATTGAAGCAGCATTCTCTAAAGCTACGCGTGCCACCTTAGCCGGATCAACGATACCAACTTGTCGCAAATCTTCGTAAACATCCTTACGTGCATTGTAACCGAAGTCGCCCTTGCCCTCACGAACCTTGTTCACTACAACAGATCCTTCACCACCTGCATTGGCTACAATTTGGCGAAGAGGCTCTTCAATGGCACGAACTACGATATTAATACCAGTCTGTTCGTCGGCATTTTCGCCCTTCACGTCCTTCAATACTTCCTGAGCGCGGATGTAAGTAGTACCACCACCGGCTACAACACCTTCTTCAATAGCTGCACGAGTTGCACAAAGAGCATCGTCTACACGATCTTTCTTCTCTTTCATCTCAACCTCACTGTTAGCACCAACATAAAGAACAGCTACGCCACCTGACAACTTTGCCAAACGCTCCTGAAGTTTTTCCTTATCATAAGAACTCTTAGTATTCTCAATCTCATTCTTGATTTGAGCAACACGGTCGGCAATAGCTTCCTTCTGTCCACCACCATTAACAATAGTAGTATTATCCTTGCTGACAGTAACCTTCTCTGCTGAACCAAGCATTTCCAATGTAGCCTGCTCCAACTTCAAGCCCTTATCCTCACTGATAACAACACCACCGGTCAATACGGCAATATCTTCAAGCATAGCTTTGCGACGATCTCCGAAGCCGGGAGCCTTCACTGCGCAAATCTTCAAACCACCACGCAAACGGTTGACTACCAATGTTGTCAAAGCTTCTGAGTCTACATCTTCTGCTATAACCAACAAAGGACGACCGCTCTCGGCAGCAGGCTGCAATACAGGCAAGAAGTCTTTGAGATTGCTAATCTTCTTGTCGTACAACAAGATATAAGGATTATCCATCACACACTCCATTTTCTCAGAGTCTGTAACAAAGTAACCTGAAAGATAACCACGGTCAAACTGCATACCTTCTACTACACCTATGTTAGTATCACGGCTCTTGCTTTCCTCAATAGTAATAACACCATCCTTAGAAACCTTGCGCATAGCATCGGCCAAAAGCTTACCGATTTCAGGATCATTATTTGCAGATACGGTAGCAACCTGCTCTATCTTATCGTAGTTGTCGCCTACAACCTCTGCACTACCTTTAATGAATTCTACCACTTTATCTACAGCTTTGTCAATACCACGCTTCAAATCCATAGGGTTAGCACCGGCTGTTACATTCTTCAAGCCTTCGGTTACGATGGCTTGAGTAAGGATTGTGGCGGTAGTAGTACCGTCTCCGGCATCATCTCCAGTCTTACTAGCTACGCTCTTTACAAGCTGTGCACCAGTGTTCTCGAACTTGTCTTCCAACTCAATTTCCTTTGCAACGGTCACACCATCCTTTGTAATCTGAGGAGCGCCAAACTTCTTCTCAATAACAACGTTGCGTCCCTTAGGACCTAATGTTACCTTTACTGCGTCTGCTAACTGGTCTACACCCTGCTTCAAAAGGTCGCGGGCTTCTGTATTATATTTAATTATCTTTGCCATGATTATTTATATTTAAAGCGTTAGAATGATTGATTATTCCTCTACGATAGCCAAAACATCGCTTTGGCGCATCATAAGATACTTCTCAGCACCGAACTCCAATTCGGTTCCGGCATACTTTCCGTAAAGCACGATATCACCTTCTTTCAAAAGCATCTCCTCGTCCTTTGTTCCTTTACCTGTAGCTACAACCTTGCCACGCTGTGGCTTTTCTTTTGCTGTATCAGGAATAATGATTCCACCTACTTTTTCTTCTGCTGGTGCAGGAAGTACCAGTACTCTGTCTGCTAATGGTTTAACGTTCATAAAATAATATTTTAATTGTTAGATTTACTTATCTTCTATCGACTGTCATACATACTATCGATTCACCCACTACTATGCCAAAACCATGCCAAAGCGTTCCTATGACAATTCTGTCACATCCATACTGACAGATTTGACAATATCTATGAACTTGCTGCAAGGGCTTATCAGCATTGCTGTATCGGCCTTTCAACAAAACTGCCAAACTTCCGCAGCGATGCTGCGAAAGCCTGACAGTTGTTTAGATGAAGTGTTAATGAGTTAACAAGTAGACAAGCTTTTTTGTCTAGAAAGCCTAAAAGCAGCTATTACTTGGCATTCAATCTATATTTATTCTTTTGTTTTCGGATAGTTTTGGCAGCACGATTAACAACTTTAGAATACTTAATCTCACCCACCACATTCTTATTTTCCGCAGCATCTTCTTGATGGTCGAACAACATCCGATGCCCTGATTTTGGCCATTCTGCATAACTATATCGACCATCTATAAAATTATCGCCACCTTCCCATTGCACAAATACATTCCTCTTTGTATCCGTCTTCTTATCTTTTAGGACCGGCAAGAAACTTATTCCTTCCAATTGTGCGACTGGTTTTGGTAAATGACAAAGATCGCACAAGGTCGGATATAAGTCTACCAATTCCACCATTGAGGCGGACTTTCCCTGTTCCATGCCGGGTACATGAACGATAAGAGGTATTCGAGTGGCACAATCCATCAAGTTATGTTTGCCCACGAAACCGTGTTCACCCAAATTCCAACCATGGTCACCCAGCAATACGACGATGGTATTGTCGGCAAGTCCCAATGTATTAAGTTCTTCCATAACGCGTCCAAAAAGTGCATCTACATAGCTCACACAAGCATAATAACCATGTTTCACCTCGCGCAAGAAAGCCTCATCAGTAGGAGTTGATACCCGTGCATACGCATTTATCTCATTAGAATTTTTCACTTCATCTGGCAAATCTTTCGGTCTATAGCGATTCGAAGCCATCGGGATGCTGGCCCTATCGTATAAATCCCAGTACTTTTTGGGTGCACAGAATGGCAAATGGGGCTTCCAAAATCCGCAAGCCAAGAAGAAAGGCTCGTTCCGACTCTTGAGTCTACGTAGGTCGGAGATGGTTTTCAGCATCACATGTCCATCATCATAAGCCGTATCGGGCACATCGGCCATCTCTGAAAAGGGGCCACGCATCGTTTTTGGATTCATATGCTTGCCCGATTCACTGTTCAACCAAAGTTCCCACTTGTTGTATTCCGCCCAATAGACATCATATCCTTTCGGATGTAATCTCCACGGTGCTTCACTCCATGTATCGGCCTTATCCTCCACATGATGAATCACCTTTCCATTAGAAATAGTATGATATCCATGCGAAGTAAACCACTGTGACAAGGCTATCGCATTGGGCGCGTCATGGCTTATACGGCTTGTGTAATTGACAAACCGATGTGGAAACTTGGGGTACATGCCCGTAAACAGACTGGCACGCGACGCCCCACTCACCGGAATATTACAATAAGCATTGTCAAACACCAGTGATTGAGCAGCGAATCGGTCTATATTTGGCGTGCGTATGGCCTCCACACCATAGCATCCCAGTTCCGGCCGAAGGTCATCACACATCACCAACAAGACATTCATACGCTTTTGCCCGTCTTGATTAGCAGCCATCACACACTTACAGCCACTACTTACGACTGCTCCTACAAAAGTAAAGATTAAGCGTTTATTCATTCCTTCCAATTCTTGTGAGAGAAAAAATTACTTTATGACACTTCCGGCAACGGCATTGGACACCAGTGCGCGGAGACGAATAACATTAGACTTATCGACCGGATGAACGCAATTAGTCAGTAAGATGATAGAAATATCGTTGACAGGATCTATCAATATAGAGGTACCACTGTAGCCTGTATGGCCATAAGTTTCTTGACTCAACAAGTCGCCGGCATTAGATGCATAAGGCGAATAAATGACCCAACCCAGCGTACGGCCAAATTTCATGAGATCGTGGGGTATCGTTCGCATGGCTTTCACGGCAAGTGGACTCAACACGCGTTGTCCATTCCACTCTCCACCGTTTTGTAACATAGCGCAGAACACGGCAATATCATCAGCTGTGGAAAACAGACCGGCATTACCAGAAACGCCACCATTCATAACACGAGCCAATGGATCGTGTACTTGACCCAACAATACGCTACCATCATCTTGCCGTTCTGTCGGGGCTATGGGATAATTTTCGCCATCAGCTTTCGTTCCCTCTTTCAGCCATCGGGGACTATCGGTGTTGACCCATAAGCCTTTCTTATTTTGCTTACAAGGCAAATAATCTGTGTGTTCCATTCCCAGTGGTTTGAATATTTGCTCGGTAGCAAAGTCACGCAAACTCTTCCCGGCAAGCTTCTCTACAATGTTTTGTAGCGTAATATAGTTCAAACAACTGTATTGAGAGCCGGTTCCCGGTTTAAAATCTCGCTTGCATGTAGCAATATAATCCATTGTAGCCGCAGGATTAGGACTACCATATTTAGCCTTCAATTCGGCTACAGGAGCATACGAAGGTAACCCTGATGTGTGCGTAAAAAGATTGACCACCCGAATTGTTGCAGAATCCTTACCTTCCACACTCCAACTGCGAAAGTTTGGAATAATTGTATTTACGGCATCCAACGTGCGCAACTGTCCACGTTCCATAAGAATCATGGCACATGTAGCCGTTGACATAGGCTTGCTACATGAGGCCAAATCAAACACGGTCTGCACAGTCATCGGTTTCTTTTCGGGATATACTTGGCGATTACCATAAGCTTTTAGATAAGCCATCTTGCCATGCCGCACCACCGCTAACACAGCTCCCGGCGTACGACCTTCTTTAATTGCCTGTTCAATAGCTGCGTCGGCATTTTTCAATCGCTCGCTACTCATACCCACACTTTCAGGTGTCACCCTAGGTAAATTGCCAGCCCAT
The DNA here is from genome assembly GCF_000762865.1 of Prevotella sp. S7 MS 2. NCBI lineage: Bacteria > Pseudomonadati > Bacteroidota > Bacteroidia > Bacteroidales > Prevotellaceae > Prevotella > Prevotella sp. S7 MS 2. The sequence continues at coordinate 19,724 of NZ_JRPT01000019.1, forward strand.
GCTACGTGACAACACAATAATAATCCTATAACCGAAAATCTAATTTTCATATTTTTACTATTTTTGAGTTATGTTTCCATTCATTTCTTTCGTTTAATAATACTCACAAGCACTACTTATCATAGGCTTCGAGCGTCTTTTCCACAGATCCATGAAGTAGCAACAATCTCTTGGCCTTACCATAATCGAGCCCTAACATGTCGACGAGCATACGAGTTCCGCGGTCAACCAATTTCTGATTGGTGAGCTGCATATTCACCATTCGATTGCCTTTAACTCGCCCTAGCTGAATCATTACAGAGGTACTTATCATGTTCAGTATCATTTTCTGACCGGTTCCCGACTTCATTCGCGAACTTCCTGTCACATACTCAGGCCCAACAATCATTTCTATAGCCACGTCAGACTCTTTAGACATTGGTGAATCGGGATTGCTTGTGATGCACGCTGTCAAGATACCATGCTCGCGAGCTTCGTGCAACGCCCCCACAACATAGGGAGTTGCACCGGAAGCAGCGATGCCAATGACAGTATCATTGGCATTGATATTATTTTCTACCAATTCATTCCAACCATCCTCTACGCTATCTTCTGCTTTCTCCACAGCATTGCGCAAGGCGGTATCACCACCGGCTATCAACCCGATGACCAATGTTTTGGGGACACCAAACGTAGGGGGAAGTTCAGAAGCGTCGAGCACTCCAAGACGCCCACTCGTACCTGCACCCATATAAAAAATACGACCTCCTTGACGCATTCTAGGTACAATCTGTTCTACAAGCTTCTCTATTTGTGGAATAGCCTGCTGTACTGCCGAAGCCACTTTTTGATCTTCTCGATTAATATCTTCCAATAATTCACGTACAGACTTATTCTCTAAATCATTGTAGAGGGAAGACTGCTCTGTAATCTTAGTAAAACTCATACTCAATTCTCCTTTGAATTTAATCTATGATACTCTATCAAACCTTCCATCGGTGTCTTACTGATAGTTCCAATGCGTACGCCCAAAGTCTCAGCCGCCTCGGTAAGCTCCTGCCGATACACCAATGCTATCGTTCCAATACAGTTAAGTGGATACGTACGATAATCATAATGCAAGATATTACGCTTCACAAAGGCAGTGAAAGCTTCTATCAATAACCGATGGACAGTAGCATCGTCACGGTGCTGTTCAAGGAAGATATTCAAGCTGGCAAGGAATCGACTGGGGAAAGGTTGGCGATAAACACGCTCTATAATATCCGCTTGTGACAAACCAAATTGTTGAAAGAACTGATCTTTCAATGCCGGGGACATCTGATCTTTCAATATATCACCGACCAAACGCTTACCAAGATTTGCCCCACTTCCTTCATCGCCAAGGATGAAACCAAGCGCAGGTGTATTCTTAACAATCTCCTTACCATCAAAGAAACAGGAATTAGAACCTGTCCCTAAGATACTGGCAATACCCGGTGCATGTCCACATAAACTGCGAGCTGCAGCCAATAAATCGGACTGAGCCTCTACTATTCCATCAACTGGCAAGCTACGTCGTATCGTAACTTCTACTTCAGGACTCTTCTGAGGAGTACATCCAGCACCATAAAAATAGACGGAGTCTAGGCGTTCAACAGGCAATTGGGGAAGCAAGTTTTCACGAATTTCGGCAGCCATCTCGTCAGAACTCTGAAAAAAAGGATTCATTCCCTTAGTCGGGATTCGACGAATTGCTTTTCCATCTTCTACTAAACACCAATCGGTTTTAGTAGATCCGCTATCAGCAATTAATAGTAATTGACTCATATCATTATAGCTTTATGTAAATACGACGCTTGTATAATTGGTATCCTACACACCAATTCAATAGCACAAACAGCAATGCATAGGCCAACGAACCGCCATTATCACCAAATACAGGTTGCAACAATTCATTGTAGAAGAAGCCTATGATTGTGGTGTCCTCGCCACCAAACTTAAACGAGAATGCTCCAAACACTATAGCAAAGAAATCACTTAATACGTATAGAAACAAAGGATTGACACCAAAAACCTCAAAGAATCGGCACCAACGACGGTGTTCCTTAACATCTATAATGTAAATAAGCAGAGCCAAAAGTGTGGCGGCTAGTCCACAAGCAACAAAGACATAGGTTGGAGACCAGACCTTTTTGTTGAGTGGACAGCCATAGCTCAACAAGAAACCACTAAAAGTCAAGGTTGTCCCAACAACAAATAAAGGAATAATTTTGGTAATCAGCAAATCGGTTTTTGTATCCGTTGATACGACATGAGTACGTTTGCTAAAAAGCAATCGGCCGACAAGAAACCCTAGAAGGGTATGAGCTACGGCAGGAATTGTACTAAGCAAGCCTTCGGGGTCAATACCATTGTCATGATACATGTGGGCATCGGTAAGGATAGCACGGTCTACTATAGAAAGAATATTGGTCTCATCGTAAGCAAAACCATTACCGACAAACAATATCACACAATAACCTACCAACAACGTAACAACAATATAAGGAATATAACGATGACGAACGGTGATAGCCACAAGCGATGCTACGCCATAACAAATGGCTAAACGAGCCAGTACACCCGATATACGCATCTTTTCAAACGACCAAACCATATACCATATTTGGTCCAACAAGCCTGCATTTTCCAAAGGGTTATTCCAACGATAACAAAATCTTGCAAACCAACCAATGGCTACCCCAACCAAATAAATAAGGATTATACGGCGGATAATCTTGGTAACTGTAGACCTATCGCACTTGAAATCAAACGTCAATAGAGATATGAATATACATACACCCATAATAAACATAAAGAAAGGAAAGACCAAATCGGTAGGTGTCATTCCATTCCATTCAGCATGTCCTAACGGAGTAAGGATGTGAGACCAACTTCCGGGATTATTCACAAGTATCATACCGGCTATCGTGATACCGCGTAGAATGTCGATAGCTAATATCCTATTGCTCTTTTTGATATGCTCTGTCATAATATCAGTAAGTTTAATGATAAAGATAATACTTTTTAGAAAGACTACGGAAAGCGTCTACATCTTTATACCAATAACCACGAGCATCGCTCCATTGGTTGCGCTTCATCATAAGTCGGCGAATCTGTTTGGAGCCACAGACTTTATCAAACATAGAGAATCTGCCCTTATCTGCATGCTCAAGAATTGAATATTCCGGATAAAGCCTGGCTATCTCTTGCATCAAGATAAACTGTATGTCGGTAAGAGTCGCCTCTTTATAATTAGTCAAATGCACTTGCACACCTTGCAACTGCTTTCCTACTCCAACGCTATAGTAAGGGCGTACGTAGATAGGACGGAACGTTACACCGGGCAAATGGTGAGCGTTCATGGCCGAAGCTAGTTGATTGGCATTCACCCAAGAAGCTGCAAACATCTGGAAAGGAATCGTATAGCCCACTCCAATAGACATGTATCCTAATTCTCCTAAGATACCACTGACGGGATAGTAATAAGAAGTAAGGGCTTGAGGGATATGGGGTGAGGAAGCAATCCATTGCAATCCAGTATCACCATAGTTCATATGGCGCTTCCAACCTTTCATCTTTACGACTGTAAGTTTACATTGTACCCCCTTTTTTAACATGTGTTCGTCATTCAGCAGCTGCGCCAACTCTCCACATGTAAGTCCGTATATATAAGGTATTTTAAACTGACTGACAAACGAAACACAATCGGGCTCTACTAAATTCCCTTCAATTTTCAATCCACCAATAGGATTAGGACGGTCTAATACCACAAACTCCTTACCGCATTCTGCGGCAGCTTCCATTGCAAGCCCCATTGTACTGATAAACGTAAACGATCGACAACCAATGTCTTGAATATCGTATACCAATACGTCAATATCTTTCAACATATCTTGAGCGGGTTTGCGTGTCTTTCCATAGAGCGAATATACTGGTAATCCTGTAGTTACATCTTTGATATCTTCGACCTTATCACCGGCTTTTACATCACCACGTACCCCATGCTCCGGGCCAAAAAGAGCCACAAGATTCACATTAGGAGCTTCATACAAAATATCTATCGTAGACTTCAAATTGCTATCAACACCGGTAGGATTGGTTATCAAACCAACCCGTTTCCCTTCTAAGCATTTGAATTGTTGGTCACGTAAAACTTCGATACCCACCTCAACGCGATGGCTACGAGCCTCCATGACTAACGGAGAGCATGCAAGCACACCAATAAGTAATGCTATTATACCTTTATACGTCTTCATTTTCTTGCTCTTCTTTCTTCCCATACATAGGGTCAACCTTTACTAATAATGTTACGGCTATAGTAGCTAAACAGCATAAGATGACCATCCAAAAGAAGTGTTCATAGCCTAACCATTCTTGTAGATAACCGGCAAACATGCCCGGAATCATCATACTCAAAGCCATGAAAGCCGTACAGATAGCATAATGTGCTGTCTTGAACTCGCCCTCAGAGAAGTACATCATATACAACATGTACGCTGTAAAACCAAAACCATAACCAAATTGCTCTATAGCTACGCAAATACTGATAACAACAAGGTTGGATGGCACGAACATACTCAAGTATACGAACGTGAAACAAGGCAGGGTCATACAAGCAGCCATAGGCCACAAAGACTTCTTCAAGCCCCATTTAGATGCAGCAATACCACCGATGATTCCACCAATAGTAAGGAAGAAGACACCTATTGTACCATAGACGATGCCCACATTCTCGGTTGCTAGCTGCAATCCTCCATGCTCGCGAGTATCTAACAAGAAAGGATTGACCATCTTCAAAAGAAATGCTTCGGGCAAACGATAAAGCAACATGAAAACAATAGCAATCAATACACCGGGCTTTTTGAAGTACGTAACAAAGGTACGACCAAACTCAAAGATAATCTCTTTAGCCTGTCCTTTTGTGTCACCAAGGCGTGATGCATCTTCTTTGGGCCTTGGAATGAAGAATGTATGATAGAATGTTACCAAAGCAAACATAATGGCCGTGATTACCATCGTAATGGTCCAAGCCATTGGTATATTATTAGTCTTCGATTCTAACAACCCCGCAATAAATACCAAAACACCTTGTCCAAAGATGGAAGAAAGGCGATAGAAGGTGCTACGAATACCAACAAAAAGTGATTGTTCGGAATGATTAAGTGCCAACATATAGAATCCATCAGCTGCAATATCATGGGTTGCAGAAGCAAACGCCGTAATAATAAAGAGTATTAGCACGAATGTAAACATACTCACAGGGGTCTGCATGGACTGAATCAATGACAAATCAGGATGCGGAATTGATAATGTAAGCAGCACAAAACATGCGCTTATCAGCAATTGCATCATCAAAATCCACCATCGCTTGGTACGAATGATGTCAACAAACGGACTCCATAATGGTTTGATTGTCCATGGCAAATAAAGCAAACTGGTAAACAATGCCATCTCACCATTAGGCACTCCCATACGCGTAAACATCGTTACGGAGATGTTATTGACGATGAAATAAGGGATTCCCTCAGCAAAATAGAGGGTTGGTATCCACAACCATGGACTGATATTTCGAGTGATATTCTTCATTCAAACAAGAAAGTTAATTGTTATTGACGATTCATTGCTATACGCGCCTGAAGTTCCCAAGTACGGATTCTATCCTTATATAGATTATTAGCGTTCACCTTTTCTATACTCAATGCCGCATCCGAATTGCCTCCCCAACGCCGGCAAAGATAAAGAACATCATAGATTCGACCTATCTGATAGTGACGAGAAATATTCAATCCCATAGCATAATCCTCGCCGTAACTGGTATTTGGCAGTCCCAACTGCCTTACCAAAGGAGTAAAGAAAGCACGAGGCGCACCTAAGCCATTGATACGCAAGGCATTATTACGTCCATTATCTGGAGTCCATTCCTTATGATCAATAATGCCGGGGGGTAATGTATTCAGGTCAAAATCGGTCATCATATAGGTTCCAATGACCATTCCACACTGCTGAGCATAGAATGCATCAACAATTATTTGTAATGTATGAGCATCTTTATATAGGTCATCACTATCTAATTGAACAGCAAATCGACCACACAACTCAGACTGAACACCAAGATTCCAACATCCTCCAATACCCAAATCTGTACGTTCAGGTATTAAATGAACGACGCGCTCATCATCGGCAAATGTTTCAATAGCCTCACTGGTTCCATCATTTGAATGGTTATCAATAACGATTACATTGTATTTAAACGACGTTTCCTGCTTCAGAACAGATTCGATAGCTGCCTTAATTGTAGTGACACGATTACGAACCGGAATGATAACAGAAGCCTCATATTCAAAAGTTCCTTCTGCAAGATTGATTGTATCAAACTCTGGTTTCAAGTATCCACCTATCTCTTTCAGATGTTCTGTACATGCTTTCTCCATCTCTATTTGGCGGTCACGGTTACGAGGATCCACATAATCGAACTGCTTTTCACCGCTCTTTCGTGTATCATTTTCAATCTCACTATATAGATATTCGTTCACATGAACAAGACTAGCACACTGGCTCAACTTCAATCTTAAGTCATAAAGACCTGCAAATTGGTAATCAGCTGTCATCTGCTGAACAGCTTGTTTCAGCACCGAAGTTTTGAAGAAAAGCACAGACCCGAAATCAAAATCATCACGCAAAGAACCAAACTGATAATCAATAACGGGAGCTTTCACTTCTTCTCCGTTCATTACTTTATAATGATCGGCATAAACCATCCCCGCATCTGTGTCCTCGGCAATATTCATCAAGCGTCTCAGAGCCAAATACCCGAAGCGCAGAATAGTTTGTTTGGTGTAAATCAATGTATACTCTGCCGTTGTTCTTGCGGCAATAGCTCTCAACGTAGAAGTTTTAAATAGACTTTCATCTACTTTATTCACATCACTAACTTCAGCTTCAGAACGCAAAGCTTCTATTGTTTCAGAAGCCTGTTGTTCACTAATATATGGCACAAAACAACTAATCTTTTTCATATCTTATTTATCTTTTTAGTTTGTACTATTATAATTATACCCTCCATTTTTATTCCTTTTCAAAGAAGCGAATCACGGCATCCATCAAACTTTCACGTTGTATGGAATCGATGATAGATTCAAAAGGAACTCCCATAATAAATGTCTTATAATCATGACCACTATAAGCGACGCCCGCACTCAAGTTGCTTTCAGGATAACGCATCACCGTAAACGACGCACTATCTGCTGGTTCTATACCATCGGGAGATTCAACTACATACGACTTTTCGTTTAGTTGATTCCAATAATTCACCTCTCCTATCTTTAAATCCAATGGAGAACGTACTCCTTTAACACGTCCTGTAATCGCAGCACGACTATTACGCCATTTGTATCTTAGCACCCCTGTTGCGAAATCTTGATCTTTTTTACTTGTAACTGCCAACGGATTATTCCAAATATCCGTTCCTACATAAGCGCCGGTAACCATGATGTTTACGCCTTGATGAGCATACTCGGTCAGCATTTGTTGCATGTTATCATCAAAAGCCTTAAACTCTAAAGGCTTCAAACCGCCTCGCCCCATCTTTGTCTGGCATTGTTTGCCAAGAATAACATCTACAAACGATACACCATCCTCAACCTTTGTAAAAGCCTTTCTACTACATGATTCGAACGAATAACCAGCTTTTAAGATAGCCACACCATGCATTGAAGGATAATCAAACGTATTTCCTGCAATTACTTTTGTTTCTTGATCGCCATAACTATCGCCATACCCGCCTGAATCATCATCCAACCAAGGTTGCATACGGTCAAAGTTTTTCATCTTACCGATGTAACTAATATCTTGCAAGTATGGTACCCCATGGTCTACATCGTCAAGAAATCCAGCCATCTTACAACTGCCATCACCGGGCGCAACAAAATCGGCCGGGGCACTTATGCGATTAAATCCATTCACTATCAAGGCTTTTTTAATCGGATTCTTAGACGAAATACCCACTGCAAGAGTTTCAGATGGGAAACTCTTACCACCTTTATTATATGCTACAACTTTGAAACTACAAACTACATCCGATGGAATTCGTGTCGTATAACGAGGCTTCTTCACAATCGTCCCCTTATCAAACTCGCCCTCCCCTATTCGTTTATAAACAATATAACGGTCAGGACGAGCAGATTCTTCAAGTGAATCAAGTACAGGAGACCATGTCAATTCCACTTCTTTTTTCTCATTTAAGTGTGCTGCAAAATGTTCTATCGGCAGTGGTTGAACCTCAAATTTCTGTCCTCTTTGCCTGCTCAAGAATCTCAACATACCCTTATAGATAGCCCTACTGACCGCGAAACGAAATCGAGGATCAAGCCCATAGCGCATATCTGCAAAGTTTTGATGCGACAAGAGTTCCAATAACATGGTCGGGACACGTGGCACACGCGCTTCAAAATACGATTCATCCCTGCTCCCACGACTTGTCCAATTGGGCTCAAATTGCAGTCGTATATCGTGCAAAATACTATTTTGAATACTATCTGTCAGCTCTTTACACAATTGTCTTGATGCTCCATTGGCAAACACGCCATCATAACAATCAGTCATATAGATGCCCAACGTGCCAATGATGGAATCATTCAAGGTCGTCCCGGCATCAGAATGGAAAGCAAAAGATAGGTCTACGGGGATATTCAATCCCACTTCTTGTGGATTCACTTCCGAACCACTAGCAAGCCAGTTGACCCACAATCCACGACATTTATAATCATCAGCATAGTCATTTGTCCCTTTCGAAGGAGTATAAACCGAATCAGGAGCACCTGCCCATTGCAACCAATAGCGAGCAGCTTCTGTAAAACGCGGATAGCCACTAGCATCGGGACGCCCTATATTTCCCATTCCGCCACCAAACTTTACAGCATCTGCAGTTACTATTTCGCCTTTTGAACCGGTAGCATTCGTTAATTCCACATATTGACTACCACTTGCATTCTTTTCAAATGAGAATGTTCCAAGATATATCCACGTGCCTCCACCCATCTGTTGGTTCACACTAAAACGGCTCACTCCGCCTTGATGCTTTACCGTATAAATAGCCGACGAAGTGCTTTGTGGCAACGTATGATAAGAAACATAGACCGCATAGCGCCCCCCATTCTTCACAGCCGGAACCCATCTTACCGTACTTTCATTTCCTTTTTTGATAGAAGAAGCACAACGGAACGTCCCTGCCGTAAACGGATTTTGCATATCCACATATACATCTTGTGTCTGTGCAAACCCATTCCCTTCTCCTGTAATCCACGCCTGAGCCCCAACTCGCTCTATATATTGGGAAGAACGATTGCCGAAAGCTCCATCATTGTCTACCACGATTTCCTCTGTATTCCAGTCTCTTTCGCGAGGTAGTAACACATTTGCGCCTGCATTTTCAAGCATAGGTACTAAAAATGGCAACACATAACTTTGCGTATAAAGATCTTCCACTGTCATCATCAAGCGAGCACGTTGCCATTCCCAACGATCTAGCTTATTCTCATAATATCGTCCATGGCTTTGCCACATGGCAATATGTCGCCCCACTAGCCCTTTGGTAGGAGTCTGCAAAGCTGTCAACTCTGTTACCAATGGCTCATTAGCTTTGGGCGCAAAAACTCCTTGTGCTGCTATATTCAGACTCATCGCAGCAAGTAAAATGCTCATTGAAAGTTTCTTCTCATCCATGACAACACTTTTCTAGTTAACCTTTACACGCTTGCTCAACAAACAAAGACCTATAAATGTAAAGAATGCATTGAAGATTAACAATTCATAACTGAAATGATAACCGCCAAACCAATGCTCAGAATTCTTATCCAAAATAAAGCAGATAACTGGCGAGACAATGGCTACCAATGGTATATACTTATCACGTACCGATTGCTTCATGATAATACCAAAAGCAAACATACCCAAGATAGGACCGTAAGTATAGCTTGCCAAGGTATATACAGCATCTACTACACTTGTATTATTCAGGAAATTAAATACCATAATCGTCACTCCCATCACGATAGCCATACCTAGGTGAACGCGCTTGCGAATCCGGCTGATTTCCTCTTCGCTACGATGCTTGATACCCAAAATATCTACTGTAAACGATGTTGTCAAGGCTGTAAGGGCTGAGCCTGCAGCATTATAAGCCGAAGATACCAGGCCAATGATGAACAATACTCCCACAATAACCGGCAAATAACCTCCTGTTGCTATCATCGGAAATATCTTATCACCCTCTTGTTGTAGGCCATTCATATCTGCAAACAGATAGAGTAATGCACCCAGCATCAGAAAAGCCCATACCACAACAAACTGTAACAAGATACTTATAATCATATTCAGTTGCGACTCTTTACTATTTCGGCAGCTCAAGTTACGCTGCATCATGTCTTGGTCTAGACCATTCATGGCTACCATCGTAAAAATTCCTGCTAGGAATTGTTTGAAGAAATACTGCTTATTATTTACATCATCGAAGAAAAATATACGACTCATGCTGCTTTCTTGCACCGCTTGCCACATCTGTCCACCAACCATATTCATTTGACGGGTAATGAAGTAGATACACAATCCGACTGAAATAATCAGGCACGAAGTCTTAATCAAGTCAGCCCAAATAACCGACTTCACCCCCCCCTGCGCTGTATAAAGCCAAACAAAAGATATTGAGATGGCTACATTCACGCCAAAAGGAATACCTAAGGGGTCAAAAGCCAACAGTTGAAGCGTAAAGCATACCAAGAACAAACGTACCGCTGCACCAAGCATCTTTGAAATAAAAAAGAACCAAGCTCCCGTATGATAAGAAGACAGACCAAATCGATTGCTTAAATATTCATACACCGATGTCAACTTCATTTTATAAAATAGTGGTGTCAACACAAAGGCTATCAACAGTTGTCCTACGATAAATCCCATCACCAACTGCAAGTATCCAAAACTACTTTTCCCTACCATACCGGGTACAGACACGTAGGTGACGCCCGAAATACTGGCACCAATCATAGAGAATGCTACCATATACCAATTCGACTGGCGGTTGCCTGTGAAGAAACCGGCATTGTCTACATTGCGTTTGGCATACCATGATATGGCCAAAAGTACTGCGAAATAGGCCGCAACGATGAAGATAATTGTAATTGGAGACATAGGCTTAAGGTTCTAGGGGGTTATTCCGGATAGAGTAAATAAGGTTTACGCTGTATCTTAAATTTCTTCACATCATTCTTCCAACGTGCTTTGATAGACTTTGCGTTGTGCCCACTCTCTATCATTTTGCGTACATAGCCTACACCGATGAGCTTTTCAAAAAATGGAGTGAAGAACTTATCACCGATACCTATCTTCCGATAAGCATCTATCACATAAGACAAATCAAGGCCATTCTTCCATATATCCTCATTTGGAATCATTGTTAAATTCACTCCATGACACTGTTCATTCAGCAATGGAGGGTTCTTAGCTCCGGATATACTACGCGGTATAAAGTCGTATGTTCCACCTTTCAACAAAGGATGACCATAAATTTGAAATGGCTTATCGGTACCACGACCCAAGCTAGCAACCGTCCCTTCAAAGTAACAAGTAGAAGGATACAGATATATTGACTTCATATTAGGTAAATTGGGTGATGGTGGAACAGGTAAATCATAATGCGACTGATGAGTATAATTCTTACAAGCTACCACCTGTAAAGGACACTTCCGGCCTTTACTGAGCCATCCTTCGCCATTAATCATCAATGCCAATTCGGCTAAAGTCATACCATGTACCACAGGAATAGGCAATGCGCCTACCCCCGACTTATACTTCATGTCAAGCAACGGGCCATCTACATAAAAGCCATTGGGATTAGGTCTATCCAGTATCACAACCGGTATACGTCGCTCAGCACATACATCCATCAACTTATACATAGATATATAATAGGTGTAGAAACGTAGTCCTACATCTTGAATATCCACTAATAAAATATCGGTTTTGTTTAATAACGCTTCATCGGGCTTTCCCCCTTCTCCCTTATAAAGCGAATAGATCTGCACACCAGTCTCTTCATCTATCGAGTTACCAACCGTTTCTCCAGCATCGGCCTTACCACGAAATCCATGTTCGGGTGAGAATACGCCTACTACATTAAAATGATGAGCCAACAATACATCTATTAGATGGCGTCCTTTAACCAAACCGGTATGATTGGAGAAAAGGGCTACCCGTTTATTCTTCAACAGTGGAAAGTAGGATTCTGTTTGTTCATCACCGCACATGATACCACTAGCCTGCGCTTGACAAACCATCACCAAGCAAAAAAGTGCACATATCACTAATAATTGTTTTTTCATGTCTAAGGTGGCTAGATTGTTCTTGAAGGTTTTAAATGATGCAGCGACTCCATATTTTGTTTCCCCTACATCCCTTCCTATTATTAAGAAGACGGTACAAGCGAGCAAAACGAGAGTTCGTTCTCATATTTTCTGACCGTAATCTGTCTTATGCAAAGATAGTTTAGTTTTTAGAATTAGATACAGAAAGTTTGAGTTTTTTCAATATTTTGGTATTTTTTAAGTTGCAACGATAATCTATTGGTATCACTTACGTGCTCATCGAAGAATGAAATTAAAAAAGTTCTATGGTTAAGAATACTCTAAAACACCTTAACCATAGAACTTATATAAGCCACAATAGTATCTTCAACACCCTGTCCCATCAATATTGCATGAGGCACCATGACTTGCTCCTAGTGTAATACCAGCCTCTTCGGGTGAAAGCGTCACCCTACCATCTTCCAACACGAAGCAGGGAATTCCGGCATAACCATACTTACGAGCATCGTCGAAAACAGGATTATTGTCACGCAAGCGTAGGAATTCTTTCAGGTAACTCACATGTGCCCCTATATCAACTGTCTGATAACGGCTATCCCCTTCTATCTGTTCATAGACCGCTACACAGTCCGGACACGATTTCATACCATATATCTTAATCATATACTGGTCCTTGAAATTCAATGATTACAAATCTTAGATGCATCTACAGTAAACCCTTCCTGCTTAGAAGGCATAAACTTACCACGCTCTTCCAAGAAGTCTACCAATTCTTCAGCATCCATTCCATCTACCGAACAAGTATGAAAACGTTCTTCCGTACCAAACTTCTCGATGATAGCCTTCACCAAACTTTCCTTACTATCATAACTATTACCCTCCATCATGTGGAGGACATCGTGTCCATGTGCCATAATTCTATTGTTTAATTGTTGATTATTTATTGGGTTGACTGCTTTCCCATTCCTGCCATTCTTTCATAGCTTCCTGCCAATCTGTAGCCTCGCCCAGCTCTACAGCCTGCTTGATACGAGCAGCTTCGTCACGTGCCTTATCACGAGCACGCTTCTCTTTCATGTCGGCAATGGTCTTATCGTCTAATATCTCTATTGTACCACGCCGAATAGCATCCTGCAATTCTTCCTCTCCAAAAGCTTTACCGGGCTCATTGAAGTCAGAGATATTAAACTCGAATTCCACTCTCAGATCGTGTCGAATCATCTTTTGCTTAAACCGATTACTTTCATTCTTGAGATGCAGCAGACGAGCTATTTGCTTAATTTCTTGTTGTGAGAATTTAGTTCTACCCATACATTTTTCTTTTTATAATAGCAATTCGTGTGCCAAAAGGATAATTATAGAAGTGATAACTTCAATTATCGCAAATCCAATCTCACTTGTGCCGGAAAAGCGAATCGAGGATCATTGCGCTCTTTCAGTGTTGCTTCGAGCGTCGCACGCGAACGCTTCAACTTTCCTTTAAACACTTTCTTACCACGATACAACACCGTCACCTTCTCATCCAAGTTGACCAGTTCATCGTTCAAACTCAATGTTAGCTGTTTATAATTACACTCTGTGATATTGATAACATTTCCTTCTACCGACAAGCGGATAGTTTTACCACGCAACATCTCGCGCTTGGGAATTGTTATCCAATAGAACGATGGCCGGCGCACCTCTTCTTGCTGCCACACGATTTTCTTTGGATAAGGATTACGCTGATACTGTGCCATCCAATCAACGGCAACGGTATCTACACGTTGCATCCAGTGTCCCATCCCTTTTACGATATGTGTTTCGTGGATATAACCTTCAGGATCAGCCTGCTGTAATGAGTCCATCTGCACACCACGCTGCTCATCTAACTTGTTACGATCATAAGCAGCGTCATCTGCTCCACACCATATCATAAATGGAGTATTACGCAAATTCAACAATGAAACATCACCGGGATGACCAGCCATCATCGAAGCTGCAGCCCAAGTATCGGCCATACGCGGTGCCATGCGCCACACTCCATCTCCTCCTGCCGAATATCCCATAATGTAAACCTTATCGGGATTTACGTCTTCAAAGACTATTCCCATTTGAATAAGAGCCTCATAGAATTGATCTAACATAGGTCGACACCACATATTCCACAAATTATAAGGAGCACGAGGTACTAAATACACACTGTTCTTAGGTGCATAGAGGCGTTTCTGATTCTCATACTGCTGATCATTGACAGCTGCCGGTGCCGTACCGCCACCATGCAATGAGATATACAGACTATAACCGTCTTTCGGCTTCTCACCATATATTTTCACCCAAAACGGCATTTTCAATGTGTCAATACGTACACACTTGTCATTCCATGTTTGCCGATAACGCGCACGAACATCAGCTTTCCATTGTTCCACCAACTCTTGCTTGACAGCAATAGCCTGTTCTTTAGACAACTTCTCTTCGGCATGTAGACCACCTACAAGCCAAAGACAAACAAACAATAATAAATAATTTCTTTTCATGATTCAGGGTTGTGATATTTGTACAAAGGTACTAATTTACACTTAAAACACCAATACCAACAGCTCAAACTTATCTACTGGTGAAGTCGTTAACTTATTTACTAGAGACTGCAACATTTCGGCAATCTTACTGCCAAGCCCAAACAGCATTACTGCAAGGGCCAGCCAACAGCACTGTTACGGCTTTGCAGGCTGCAAATTGGCCTATTGATAAATTGACAAACAAACAAGCTAGGAGTTAGAAATAAGGTTTTTGCCCATTACGAGTAGTATACATAGCAAATAAAAAAGCGTTTAAGTCAGACGACCTAAACGCTTTTTAAATATGAAGAAGGAATTTTACATGGCTTTAGATGCCATATCAATCCAATCGAAGACAAATGAGCAAACGCCGAAAGCAACAATACCAAGCGTACAAAGAGCCAATGCCAACTTGGTATTGAGATTGCTTTGGAATGTTGGCAACGGTGTATCGTTGTGACGAATGAACATGGCCTTGACAATAAGCAGATAGTAGTACAACGACACTACGGTATTAATCAAAGCTATGAACAATACAATGTAAGCCCAAGTACCAACAGTAGTGTCAATACTCATACCCTTAACGGCTGCCATAAAGACAAAGAACTTACTGAACATACCCGCAAATGGAGGAATACCACCAAGCGAGAACAAAGCCAAAGTCATCAAGAAAGCCAACTTGGGGTTGGTCTTGTAAAGACCATTGTAGCTATCCATCTCTACAGTTCCGTTGTTATGCTCTTCGATAGTGCTGATAATAGTGAATACACTCATATTAGCTACCACGTAAATCAAAACATAGAAGCTGAGTGTAGCCACGCTCAATGCAGAGTTACCCACGATGGCCAGCACGATATAACCGGCCTGTGAGATAGAGCTAAACGCCATGAAACGCTTCAAATTGCTCTGACGAAGTGCAAACAAGTTGGCGATGGTAATAGACAATACCACAACTATATAGAGCAAATACTGCCAATATTCCGCCATAGGAGCAAACACTTTCATCAAGATAGCGCACAATGTAAACGCAGCAGCACCTTTACTTACGACAGAAAGATAGCCTGTAACGGTGGTTGGCGCACCCTGATAAGTGTCGGCAGTCCAAAAGTGGAAAGGCACAAGACTAATCTTAAAACCAAGTCCACTGAAGAAGAATACTAATCCCATAATGGTCAACGGAGTAGCTGTAATTCTTGTTGCTACATCGTCAAAGTACAATGTACCGACAGCACCATAGAGGAATGAGATACCATACAACATCACACCACTGGAGAAAGTTGCTGTCAGAATGAACTTAGCACCTGCTTCGGCAGAGTCGTGGCGATATTTATCAAGTGCAACAAGACAAGCCATAGGCACTGAAGCCATCTCTAATCCAAGGAAGAACAAAAGGAAATGGTTGGCACTTACCATCATATTCATACCCAACAATGTTGAAAGCACCAATACATAGAACTCGCCTTCTTTGAAAGATGTGTCAGGACGGCTCATCCATTCCTTTGACTGAATAAGTACAATCAATGTACCAAAGGCCAAAATAGTCTTGATAATGCCGATAGAAGTATTCGTGTAATACATGCCACCAAAAGCTGTCGTAGCTTCTGTAGGACCGATATTGAATAACAAATGAGCCAACAACAGTACACATACCAACGGATTGAACCACTTACGGTCTGTGGAACTTGCACTCCAGAAATCGGCAATAAAAGTAATAACCAAGGCTACTGTCAACGTAACCTCTGGAATCATATTTAAAAATTGACTATAATTCATCTCTTTATTAATTCTAGATTATCCGATAATGTTCTGAAGAATTGTACCCACTGCATCTGAAATGGTATTGCCGACCCAAAGTGGGAACATACCTAATCCTGCAACACAGGCAATCAAACCAATAACAGCTACACGCTCATCCCAAGAGGCATCGTGCAATTTCTCGAACTCTGGGTTGGGCACTTTCTGATAAAGAATCTTACCAACAACACGCAGAATGTAGACTGCTGTAATCACAATAGACGTACAAGCAATGATGGTGCATACGCGACGGAACATGTCAGCATTCTGGAAAGAGCCTACAAAGATGGTCATTTCGGCAACGAATCCAGAGAAACCGGGCAGACCTAAGTTGGCCAAACCGGCAATGACATAAGCCACTGAAAGGAATGGGATAACTTTCATCAAACCACCTAGGTAACGTACATCACGTGTTCCGGCACGGTGGTAAATCATACCGATAACGGCAAAGAACAATGCTGTCATCAAACCGTGGGATAACATTTGGAGAATAGCACCTGTACAAGCAGTCTGAGTCATCATCAATAGAGCGAATAATACAAGTCCACAGTGAGACACAGAAGAATATGCGTTGATATACTTCAAGTCGGTCTGTACACAAGCAGAGAGCGCACCATAGACAACAGAGCAGGTTGTGAGAATCAAGAATATCC
Organism: Prevotella sp. S7 MS 2; assembly: GCF_000762865.1. Taxonomy (NCBI): domain Bacteria; kingdom Pseudomonadati; phylum Bacteroidota; class Bacteroidia; order Bacteroidales; family Prevotellaceae; genus Prevotella; species Prevotella sp. S7 MS 2. The sequence goes on from NZ_JRPT01000019.1 coordinate 37,061, forward strand.
ATGATAACTCCTGAGCAGCCTCAGGTAGCAAGTACATAGCAATACGGAAACATCCGTAACCACCAAGTTTCATCAACACACCGGCGTGCAACATAGATACAGCTGAAGGCGCACTGGCGTGACCGTCGGGGCTCCATGTGTGGAATGGGAACATGGCTCCAAGCACTCCAAAGCCGATAAAAATGAATGGGAAGAATACTTTCTGAACCTCAACAGGGATATTGTGCAGAGCTGCTATCTGCGTTACCTCCATGGTTGTTGCACCACTAAAGTAATAAATACCGAGGATACCGATAATCAACAAAGCCGAACCACCCATCAACATCAGAGTAAGCTTCATGGCAGCATACTCCTTTGGACCTGTTCCCCACACACCAATCAAGAGGTACATAGGAATCAAGGCCACCTCATAGAACATGAACATGGTGAACATATCGGTAGAGATGAAGAAGCCAAACACACCGATACTCAACAGAGTAAACCACAAGAAATACTCTTTCATCATGGGTTGCATACGCCAAGAAGCAAATGTTCCGGTCCAAACAATGATGGCACTCAAGAGTATCATCACTACGGAGATTCCATCAACACCCACACTATAAGCTATATTCAAAGGCTTAAACCAAGGGATACTAGCCGTAAAGAGCATTGCATCGGTATTGCCTGCATGACGCATCTGAACAAAAGTAACAGTAAGCCAAACCGCTAATACAAGAATAGCTGACGCACCTGCTACCATCACACCACGTACTTGATTATCATTGCGGGCAATCCAAAGACCCAACAACATCAGTACGGGAATAACTACGAATAAAGTTAATATACTCATCTTTCTATCTTTTCAAATTAAAGAATGCAAAGTAAGATCAACGTAAGCGCTACACTACCCGTCAAGAACCAAATAGCATACTGGCGTACATCGCCACTCTGCCACGGACGAATAGTCTCTCCAGCCTCTTGAGCACCCCAAGCCATGAAGTTGAATGTACCATCAATGACTTGACGGTCGAACCAAGCAATAGGTTTAGAGATACAGTTGAAGATGACTTTATGGGTAACAAACTGCCAAGCATCATCTATATAGAAACGGTTGAGAGCTGCCTTATGGAGTGTAGGCAACTTCTTAGCCAGCATATCTGCCAAAGGTTGCTTCTTAGGAGCATACATATAAGTAGCCAAACCAATTCCTAGCAATGCAACAACAATGCTTGTAGCTGCCACCTGCATATTGATATGGATGTCATAACTCTCTCCTGTAGCTGACACGAAATGCCCAAATGGAATCAAGCCGGCTACACATGAAACCACTGCAAGGAATACCAATGGAATCCACATAACCGCCGGAACCTCCTGAGGACGGCGACGATGCTCGGGATCTAGTTCATAATAGCTCTGTCCCCAGAATATAACATAGTATAAACGGAACATATAGAACGCAGTCATACCGGCTACCAACGTCATAAAGTAGCCCATCCAAGGACTGAATTGCATACAAGCCGTAATGATTTCATCCTTAGAGAAGAAGCCGGCAAATGGTGGAATACCGCTGATAGCCAAGCATCCGATCAAGAAACAAGCATTTGTAATAGGCATATACTTGTGCAAACCTCCCATATACTCTTTGAAGTTGCTGCCAATAATCACAATGATAGCACCTGAACAAAGGAAGAGTAACGCCTTAAACATGGCATGAGTAAACAAGTGGAACATACCGGCCATATAACCCAAGCCACCTTCATGGTTGTCCAAAGCTGTACAAACACCTAAAGCTACAAGCATATAAGCAATCTGGGAAATCGTAGAGAAAGCCAAACCACGCTTAATATCCCGTTGGCAACATGCAACAGCTGCAGCATAGAATGCTGTAAAAGCTGCGATATATGCTATCCAATGAAGTTGCTCTATAGCCCCAAACTGAACGTAAATGGGGAACATACTTGCAACTTGATAGACACCGGCAACCACCATGGTAGCTGCATGAATCAACGCAGATACAGGAGTTGGACCCTCCATAGCATCCGGAAGCCAAATATGTAATGGGAACATGGCACTCTTACCGGCACCACCGATAAACATCAAGAACAAAGCCCAAGGCAATACCCAACTATACTCTACGGCTACCTGAGATAACTTTGAACCTAATTCGGGATTAGCATGAAGGTCGTAATTGAATGTTCCAACATAGTAACTGAAGAACAAGATACCGATAAGGAAGAACAAATCGGCAAAACGTGTTACAATAAATGCCTTCTTACTAGCGTGCACTGCCTCGTGTTTGGGATAGTAGAAACCAATCAAAAGGTAAGAACATACACCCACCAACTCCCAGAACATATACATCTGGAAGATGTTTGTAGCTACTACCAACCCCAACATAGACATGGTAAAGAGGCTCAAATAGGCATAGAAACGTTGGAAACCTTTCTCGTAACCTTCCTTTTCGTAATGCTCATCTCTTTCTGCCATGTAGCCGAAAGAGTAGATATGAACCATAAAACTGACTGTAGTAATCACTATCAACATCATCACACTGATTGGCGACAAGCGGAAACCAATGTTAAAAGTCAATAGTTCTGTAAACTTCAACCAAGTCAAATTAAAGACGGTTACAGTAGGATAAAGACCTGTAGCAGCCTCGCGACCTACCGCGAAGAAGTATTCGTATGCCGTAAAACAAGACATAGCAAACACCAAGCCCATCATACAGGTACCTATCAAACCGGCAACCTTCTCTTTCATCTTCATTCCCGCAAGTCCAAGAAGCAAGAAGCTTAGGAATGGGAGAAGAAGTATTAAAAATGAATAACTATATTCCATTGTCTTTTTAGAATTTCATATTTTCAATACTGTTCACCTGATCACTCTTGTAATTACGGTAAACATTGATGATTATTGCCAAAGCAACGGCTGACTCAGCAGCACTCACACCGATGGAAAACAGCGTAAAGAAAAAGCCTTCCAACTGTCCGGGGAACAAGATACGATTGAATACTGCGAAGTTAATATCCACCGCATTCAGTACCAACTCGACGGAAATGAGCATAGCAACCAAGTTGCGACGGGTAACAAAACCAAATACTCCAATGAAGAACAACAATGTGCTCAAGATAAAATAAGCCGATACGGGTATCATTTGTTTTCCTCCTTTCGTGCTATCATAATTCCACCAATAATACAAGCCAGCAAGAACACAGAGATAAACTCAAATGGTAATACATATTGGAACTTATCTGCTCCAAGCAAACTATTACCAATCTGTGCCATTGGAACTTCAGTATCTGCTACTTGAGTAGCTGCATTAATAAACTCATTCTTGAGAAGAATCACTGCTACAGTAGCCAAACCGATGAGCGAAACCAATACTCCACTCAGCACACGGCTACCTTTAAAACGTTCTACCAAACCTTGCAGGGCCTGCTTCGATACCAACTGGATAGCGAAGATATACATCATCGTGATACCACCGGCATAGATAGAAATCTGCGCAGCACCCAAGAATGTATAGTCAAGCAGGAAATATATGCCTGCAACACCGAACAACACGAACAACAGGAAAGTAGCAACTCGCATAATTCTTTTTGTCATTACACACATCACAGCTGAGCAAATGATGACTACAGCTAGGATGCAAAATACAACTAAATTTGCCATATTCGTTACTTACCTATTTTGTTTTAGTATTGAACTTACCTATTTCGAATGGAGCACCACCATCAATCAATTGAGGCAGACTGCCACCCTTATATACTTCTTTATCTAGATGCAACACGAGTTTATCACGGTCGAAAACACTGTTTTCAAAGTCATTGGTAAACTCGATAGCATCAAAATTACAAGCATTGACGCAAAGCTCGCAGAACATACAGTCTCCAAGATCGTACTGATAGTCTATCAATTGACGCTTCTTTCTACCGGTTTCCTCATTGGTCACCATTTCAGAAGTGATCTTAATAGTATCATTCGGACAAGCTTTCTCACACATCAAGCAAGCAACACACTTATAAGCTTGATTCTCATCGCGCTTAAACACCAAGCGACCACGATGGCGTGGGCTCACGTGCAGTGTCGTCTTGCGGTTCTCAGGATACTGCTCTGTCGTCTTAGGAATAAAGTATTCTTTCAAAGTTACCCTCAAACCGGTAACCAAAGTCTTTAATCCATCGGCAATACCCCAGAAATATGATTTTTCATTATTTGCCATTTCTATACCTTATTTATTTAACCTACCAAGCCAAATGCTACACATAAAGTCATTAATACGAGATTGAGCAATGACAATGGCATGAGATATTTCCATTCAAGCTTCAATATTTGGTCGACACGCAGACGTGGGAATGTCCAACGAATCCACATCAATAGCCATACGACTACGAATGTCTTACCGAAGAACCACACGAATCCGGGAATCAAATTCATCAAATTATCGAAACCTTCAATGCCGATATTCAGGGGTGCCCAACCGCCTAAGAAGACTGTTGCAGCAACACCTGAGATAACAAACAGATTCAAATATTCTGCCAAATAGTAGAAACCAAATCCCATACCTGAATACTCAGTATGATAACCGGCAGTCAACTCGCTCTCAGCCTCAGCCAAGTCGAACGGGCCACGGTTTGCTTCCGCATTGCCGGCAATCAAGAATACCAAGAAAGCAATGATGGCTGGGATATGTCCTTTGATGATAAGCCAGTTCCAAGGACCAGTCTGTTCTGCCACAATACCGCTGATTTGCATCGTTCCGGTAAGTGCAACTGCTGCTATCAAGCATAGTCCTAACGATATTTCATAGGAAATCATCTGAACAGCTCCACGCATAGCAGAGACTACAGAGTACTTATTATTACTACCCCAACCGGCTATAAAGATACCCAACACGCCTATTGAAGAAACGGCGGTAAGCAAGAATATGCCGACATTGAAGTCAAGAATGACTGCACCATTATTCCAAGGGAGGAACGAGAAAGTCGTCACCGAAGCAATAATAACGAGGAACGGAGCTATGCAATAAAGAAGCTTATCAGCCTTATCAATGATGAAAATTTCCTTTATCAACATCTTCACAACGTCAGCAAATACTTGGAATATACCCCACGGACCTACACGAACCGGCCCGATACGGCATTGGAAGTATGCACAAACCTTGCGTTCCATAAATATAAGTATAATGGCAATGACGGCATATGCTGTCAATATCAATACACCGACGATCACACATTCTATCAATATAGACAAGAAATCTCCTAGACCAAGAGTCTGGCGGAGAAGATTGTCAAACCATGTTGTAACTATACTAAAATCAAACATAATTATTCGTTGTTTTTATTCTATCATTCTTTGAAATTAGTATTATCTGTCCAAATCGGGAATAACGAAGTCGACAGCAGCACCCGTTGCCACGAGATCGGCTATCTTCTGCCCCTTCAACATCTTGTCGAAAGCGCCTACAATATTCAATCCCATCGGACGCATCTTCACTCTATACGGACTTTTATCGCCACGGCTATCAAGATAAACACCGAATTCGCCGGCTCCACCTTCAACAGAGAAGAACCATTGACCTTCCGGAACCTTGATTACCGGCTTTTGTTTGATATAGTATTCTCCCTCAGGTATGTTGTCTATCAACTGTTCGATGATGTCCAAACTCTGATAGAGTTCTTGAATATGAATCATATATCGATCCATAGAGTCGCCATTAGTAGCAACGATATCGTTCCACTTCACCTTGTCATACAAAGCATATGGATGGTTCTTACGCACATCGTTGTGCCAGCCCGAAGCTCTACCGGCAGGACCCGTCACACCATAATTAATACAATTAGGCATATCCATAACGCCCACACCTTCCAAACGTTGATGTGTAATCACATTATCCCCGAATACGTCAAGATACTCTTGAATCATCGGACGGAGATACTTACACAACTTCTTCGTATTCTCAACGAAGTTCGGATCGATATCGGCTTGTAATCCACCTATTCTATAATAGTTCTGTATCAGGCGTCCACCAGTGGTCTCTTCCATCACATTAAGCACCTGTTCACGGTCGCGCATACAATAAAGGAATGCTGTCAACGCACTCAAGTCTTGTGCACATGTACCGAGGAACAACAAGTGGTTATCGATACGCTGCAACTCGTCCATGATGGTACGGATGTACAGTATACGGTCGCTCAATTCTATACCCATAGCTTCTTCTATCACGCCAACCAAGGCATGACGATGATGCATAGCACACAGATAGTTAAGACGATCGGTTAATGCAAGTGTTTGTGGATAGGTCATATCCTCCATCATCTTCTCAATACCACGATGGATATATCCCAAATGTGGATAAACATGCTTGATAGTCTCACCATCTACGACCGTCTGCAAACGAAGCACACCATGCGTAGAAGGGTGGTTAGGACCAAAGTTCATCACGAAATCGTTCTCATCAAAAAGACGATGCTTGGTCTCAACCAATTCACCATTGGCATTTAAATTCCATTCTGAAGTCCAGTCAGATTCAGGCTCGTCGGTCATAGGGAACTGGTTAGCATCCGGACTCATATCAAAATCCTTACGGAGAGGATACCCTTGGAAATCGTTGCGCAAGAAAAGGCGACGCATATCCGGATGTCCCAAGAACTTGATACCAAGGAAATCGAAGACCTCACGCTCCAACAAATCGCTGCTGGCCCATACATGATAGAGCGAAGGAATGACATACTCCTCACCCACTTGCTTTGCCAACTGCTTTACACTGATGCGTTCATGACTCTCTGTATTCTCCAAAATATAGATACAGCCAAGTCCTCCTTCGCCTCCAAAATCTTCACCTATGATTGTAACGAGGTAATCGAAATGTTTTTCATCTTTCAGTTTCGTCATCTCCGCAAGGAAACTATCGAAGCCAATTTCTTTATTTTCTAATTTCATATTGCTCGCTTACCTTATTTATTATTAGTTTCAGTAGAAGGCGACTCAGTTGCAGGAGCTGCGGGAGTAGCAGGAGTTACAGGGGTATTTTCTGCCTTTACAGCATTCTGCTCCAATGTATCAAGTTCCTTGCCTAATTCTTCTATTTTCTCCTGAGCAGGCGTTTCCGTCACAATGATAGGACGATTGTTGCCCAACTTGTCGGCACTGAAATTCTCATTACTCAAACCACGAAGTCCACCAAGCTTCAAACTCTCAGCTTTCTCTTCGCTGTTCATCTTGTGGTTAGCACCACCAAAGAATTTCTCTACTTTAATCTTACGCTGCAACTGCATCATGCCATAGATGATAGCTTCGGGACGTGGAGGGCAACCGGGGATGTATACATCCACTGGCACCAGCTCGTCTATACCGCGAACCACACTATAGCTCTTCTTAAACGGACCACCACTGATGGTACATCCCCCCACAGCTACCACATACTTAGGTTCTGCCATCTCGTCATAAAGACGCTTGAACACCGGAGCCATCTTGTTGGTAATCGTTCCGGCACACATGATTAGGTCGGCTTGACGGGGCGAGTTACGTGTAACCTCCCATCCGAAACGAGCCATATCGTAACGAGAACAACCGATAGACATGAACTCGATACCACAGCAAGAGGTACCAAAGGTTAACGACCAAGGTGAGTTTGAGCGTCCCCAGTTGATGGCTGCGTCGAGCGAACCCAACACTACGTTGGCTCCACCTTCGTTCAGTTCTTCAGCAATACGCTCTAGTGAGTCATTGTCCTTAAAGTCATCGTAAGGAAAACTCTTGATAGATGCTCTTTTTCTTACTTCCATTCCAACGCTCCTTTCCGCCAAGCATAAGCCAAGCCAAACACTAGTACTACAAGGAAGAAGCCGATGCTAACAAGAGCCATCGGTCCAAACTGTTTTACAACAACTGCCCAAGGATATAGGAACACGGTCTCAATGTCGAACACCAAGAAAAGGATTGCAAAGAGATAGTACCCAATATGGTTTGGCAACCACGACGACCCACGGGTCGGAATACCACACTCAAATGCTTCACCTTTGACCGGATTGTACGAACGCGGACCGATAAGCTTGGCTATGACGTATGCTGCCACCACCAAAACTACAGCCGTTATCAAAACGGTAACAAATAAAGTAAAATACATAAAGAATTTATAACGTTATTATATGATGCTTCCAAAGCGAGCCCAAAGGTACTAAGTTTTAGCCTACAATTACGCTATATTAACACAAAAAATCATAAATTCAAACAAAAAGTCATGTCGAGATAGCAAAAAAGAGGGGTTAGATACCTAGTCTTAATGAACACGTCGAGCGCTTCATAGCTTCCATTTCAGCCCCAAATCTAGACTCCTTACCAACTTGTTTGCACGTTTATCATCAAACTGCAAAGCCTAGGCAACATTACTGTCTAGCCCATGCAGTAATGCTGAAAAGCCTATACAGCAATGCTGCGAAACCGGTGCAGTAATTTAGTTAACAAGTAAACAGGTTGACAAGTAGACAAGAACATCTAGAAGTTAACAAGTAAACGAGTAGACAAGTGGGCAAAGATGGGAGATAATATAGAAATACTAAACACAATTATTTGCCCATATACTTCTTGATCATGGCTGAAGCTATGGGCACAGCGACGTCTGCTCCCATCCCTCCATGCTCTATAAACACACAGATTGCAATCTTAGGCTGAGTCGCAGGAGCAAAGCCTATGAATACCGAATGGTCTTCACCAGCATTCTCTACCGTCCCCGTCTTACCGCAAATGGCATACGCTTTGGTGTTCATACTTTTACAGGTACCATGCATCACGGCCATTCTCATACCCGTAATCACAGTCCGATAAGCTGCCTGTGTAGCCATGGTTACATGTGGAGTATAATATTTTACAGGGTCAGCCTTCACCGAACTGCGATGTAGGTAAGGCGTGAAATAATGGCCTCGATTAGCTATAGTCACCGCCAAATTGCAAAGTTGGAGAGGTGTAACAAGTATAAGTCCCTGCCCCATACCGAAATATAGCACTTGACGTTCGTTCCATTTCTTGCCATAGCGTTTCGTTAAGAATTCGGCATTAGGTATCAACCCACCGGCTTCTCCATGTACATCGACTCCTAATGTATGCCCCAACCCATAGCTTTGCATGTAATCATTCCATACATCCACGGCTCGTCCATAAGTCTCATAGCGTATCGTATCAGCCACCATATCCATAAACGATTCGCAAAACCATGTGTTACAAGAATGAGACAAAGCATCTACAAGATTGAGTGAAGGACTATGAGGATGGCAACCTACGTGTGTCCCCTGCTTCCAAAAGCCTTTCTTGCAAGGATAAGTAGTTTGAGGAGTCACCTCTTCTTCCGACAATAGCGTCAGTGCTTGGGCAGTCTTGATAGTCGACCCCGGTGAATATATGCCCGTGATGGCGCGGTTGATCTTACTGGAATCCAAAGAATTACTAACCAATGCCAAGATTTCTCCTGTTTCAGGACGAATAGCTACAATGCTTCCTTGCTTCCCTTCCAAGAGTTGATGTCCCAATTCTTGAAGTGCAGGTATAGTGGTTAAGTCGCTTGTTTTCGTATGCTCGATTTCAGCCTTTACCATAATGGTAACTAACAATAGTAAAGACAATGTCAAGATAACCCTCTTCATGACTGCAAAATTAGCCAAAACAAAGGTAATGGCAAAGGCTTCAAACAAAAAACTCTCACTTTTGGTGAGAGTCGTGTGTAGTTTTGTTTTTAGAAATCTGTCATTTAATCTTTCAAGAGTTGCCAGTAGGTCGCCTCCAACTAGCTATATAGGCGACCACTAGCCAACTCTATTACTGTTAATTTGTTTCTAGTAGTTCCTTCATCCTCCCGGATTCAAGAAATAAGCAATCTAATATTTACCATGAGTTACTATCTACATGCGCTCCATTAATTCCAAGCACATGCGACTATTGTGGTATGGACACTTCCATAACCCTATCTTGTCATCCTCTAAATTCAAAGTTCCATCATCTAGCATCGCCCAATGCCATTCGCCAATCTTCCAGTCTATGAGGTTCTTTTGAACGTATGCCCAACATCTCACAGCCACACCTAGCGCCTCTTCATCACCAAAATGTTGGTATAGATTCACATGACCGACGATGTTTTCGCACTGAACCCACCATTGGCGTTGCCTGTCTTCACGGCCGGAATCTAGCCAACGTTCGTACAACATACTACCATCGGCCTGCAAACCTTCATCGGCTGCATCGGCAATACGACGAACCAAGGGGCCAATAGTGCGCAACAAAGCTTTATCTCCCAAAACAAGTGCAGACTCATGAAGTAACCATGAAGCCTCAATGTCATGACCAAAGCTTTGAATATTGCGCTCGCTCTCCCACTCATCATTAAAAAACAAGTCAAGATGCCAAGTCTTATGATTGAGTATTCTGCCTGTAAATATGGTCAGCAAATTGCGAATACGCTGCTCCAATCCGGCATCTTTCCATACCCGATAGAGATTCGTATAAGGTTCTATGATGTGGAGATGCGTGTTCATCGTACGACTTCCATTCTCGTCTTTATCACTCAATCGCATATCGGCAATGGGTTCCCATTCACGCGTCAAAGCCTCGATATAACCATTATTCTTGCTATCGAAAGCATGATTTTCTATGTCATGATACAACAGAATAGCCATATCAAGTGCCTGTCGATCGCCGGTAGCACGTGCATATTCGCTCAATCCATAGATGGCAAAGCCTATAGCGTAAGTCTGTTTCTTTGTATCTACCGGTTCACCATTGCAATCCACACACCAATATACGCCTCCGTATTCTTTATCTACGAAGTGCTCTAGCAAGTAATCCTTAGCATGCATGGCAGCCTTTAAGTATTCCGGCTTCTGCAAGACACGGTAAGCTGCACTGAAAGCCCATAAGATTCGAGCATGCAAAACAGCTCCCTTATCGGCATCGGCATGCAAAACATCGTGCCCATCTATTCTGCCATAAAAACCTCCACGTTCTTGATCGACAGCCTTATCAAGCCAATATTGGAGAATATTATGCTCCAATACTTCTTGCATGATTTGCTTAAATCCATTCATAGCTCTAGTCTTCTATACGGCGCACAGCCTTCAATCGTGTATTAATATCTTCAATCTTCTCCGTCGTCAAAGGGTAGAAGTAAACCACAACGAGTGATACCAATGCCACGCCGGCAGGGATAAAACTCATCAAATAACGCAGACAGTTGAGCGCAACTTCAGGTTGTGTCACGCTACCTTGGGCTAGAATAGCCGGATCTGTGACATATCCAAAGCCACCCAATAGGCATAATGCAGCCGAACCACCGATGGCTCCACCAAGCTTTTGAGCCATAGAGCTACTACTAAAGATAAGTCCTGTCGAAGCTGTTTTGAACTTCAACTCAGCATAATCACTTACATCGGCATACATACTCCATACTAATGGACTCATCACGCCGGTAAGAATAGAAATCAATACTTGGAATATCAGCATCCACCAATAACCTGTCGGACTACAAGGAATAAAGAAAAAGGTGATGCTCAAAACTATCAATAGCATATCTACCAAGATGAAAGTAGTCTTCTTCCCGATACAATTAGCAATAGGAACAGTAATAGATACCCCCAGCATATTAGACACTTCGCCCACTCCAAGGAACAATCCTCCATAAAAAGCCAACTGTATAGTGAAGAACAACAAGACAGCTTGATCACCTATAATATCCTTAAAGAAGTAGGCAACCGTAGACCCACGCACCGTATTAAACAGGTTAAAGCAGAGCGCAGCACCTATCAACAGCCACCAAGGCTTATTGTGTAGCAACGATTTTATATCCGAACCAATACTCACATTAGACACCGTCTTCAAATGTTCACGCGTGATTGCAAAGCAAAGCAAGAACAAAATAAAACATGCAACGGCAATCGAAACCATAGCCCAGAACCATCCTTGCGTGCTATCATAGCCACCGAAGAGGCGTGTCAGAGGCTCCCATGCAAACAAAGCAATAAAAGAACCGCCATAAGCAAAGAACATTCTGAAGCTGGAAAACACCGTTTTCTCGTTTGAATCATCAGTCAATACGCCCAACATAGCGCCATAAGGAACATTGATTGCAGTATAGACTGTCATCATCAAAATATAGGTAACGTAAGCCCAAATAAGCTTTGCAGCATAGTCCCAATCTGGAGTAGTGAACAGCAAGATGCCCGATATAGAGAACAGTGGGGCTACCCATAACAGATAAGGACGGTACTTTCCCCATCGCGTATTGGTGCGGTCGGCGATAATTCCCATCATAGGATCGGAGACAGCATCCCATATTCGAGTGACCAACATCAAGGTTGCAGCATCTGCCAAACGCAATCCGAAGATATTACTATAAAAAAACGGGAGATAATAGGAGAATATCTTCCAAAACATACTGGAAGACATATCTCCAAAACCATAACCAACCTTCTCTATCAACTTGCTCTTTGCCATTGTATCAAATATTATCTAAAGTTCATCCAAAAGTACTACTTTTACTTCGATGTACCCAAGTTTTGATTCTTTTCTATCAACTTTTTAATGGTCTCTACGCTATGTGTAGTGGTAAAACCATCCTCTGGCGTGTGCATACAATAATCTATCAACTTGTCGATAGTAGACACTGCCACATGCATACGAGTATCTGAAGAGGCATAATAGATATAGACCGTGCCATCAGGGTCGGCTATCCAACCATTTGAGAACACCACATTCATCACATCACCAATATATTCCTCACCTTGCGGAACAAGGAAATAACCACCCGGTTGTGCGATAACACGTGTTGGTTCATCCAATGCTGTCATGTACATATAGAGCACATAGCGAAGTCCACTAGCACATCCACGCACGCCATGAGCCAAATGCAACCATCCTTGTGGGGTCTTTATAGGATGCGGTCCTTCTCCATTCTTCACCTCCATGATGGTGTGATAGTGTCTCAAATTGATGATTTTCTCTTCTTTGATTTCCGCATGAGTAATGTCATCTACCAATGCCCAACCGATACCACCGCCTGAACCGGCATCTATAAAACCATCTTGCGGACGTGTATAAAAAGCATATTTGCCATCAACAAATTCCGGATGAAGCACCACATTACGCTGTTGACTCTTTGTTTTCAAATCAGGCAAGCGTTCCCAATGGATGAGATCTTTGGTTCGACCAATCGCTGCTGTAGCGGTAGCAGCACTCAAATCGTTCGGACAAGTATCGTCGTGCCGTTCAGCACAAAACACTCCATACACCCAACCATCCTCATGTTGTGTGAGTCTCATGTCGTATATGTTCGTCGCCGGAACCAAATCATCGGGCATCGTAACAGGAGTTGGCCAAAACTTAAAGTTGTCTATACCGTTCGGACTCTCTGCAATAGCGAAGAAGCTCTTACGGTCTGCACCCTCAACGCGAACCATCAACACGTATTTTCCATTCCATTTAATAGCACCACTGTTCATGGTTGCATTCATCATAATGCGTTGCATCAAATAAGGATTGGTCTGTTCGTCGAAATCATATCGCCACTCCAAAGGAGTATGTTCAGCTGTCAAGACTGGATATTTATATCTTGTATAAATGCCATTCCCCCACTCTTCCGGCACATTCGGGCGCTTCAAAAGTTCTTGATGATGCTGTTTCAAAAGCTCTACTTTCTCCTTAAAATTCTTCATTACGTATGTGTTTTTATTTAATATCGTTTACAAACAAGGTCTTCTTCAGCTTATAAAAGGCCTTAAAATCCTTCTCTGTGGCATGGCCGGGGCTAGTCATATAGCACTCTTTGGCATTATCCCACGCATTACGCCAAAAAAGTACATAGCTAATAGGATAATCTTTGATAGCCGGCCACAATGTTTGGGAAAACCAATCAGCGTAAAGTAGCCCTTGACAACCTGTCTCTGTGAATGCAATAAGCTTATTCTCTTGCTTCCCAAGGGCTGCCAATTCATCTAGACATTGCTTCACCGACAGCTGATACTTGGCGTTGTCTTTATCAAATTCATAGATATCAATACCCAGCAAATCCACATATTGATCACCGGGATAATATTTCATGAAATCATCGTAACCTACATTTGGAGAATAAGCCCATACGAGATTGTCACATCCCATGCTTACCAACCGCCTGTAAAGCACTCGATAAAGCTGCTGATATTCCTCCGGTGTGCAGCTATTACTGCCCCACCAAAACCATCCACCCGACATTTCATGGAACGGACGGAATATTACCGGGACTAAATTTCCTCCCTTATCTTTCAGTGATAGGATAAAATTACCAACCTTATCAACCCACTCCCTCATCTTAGCACGATGTGTACCATGAGGCAAAGAAGCTTTCACCGCATCGCCACTAGGATCCCATGCCGTCTTTTCGGTCACAGGATTATCGGGATGCCAACTCAATGTTACAATACCACCTCTGGCATGTTGGGCTATGATTTCCTCTCTCATCCGGTCGAAAGACACTCCATCCAAGTTTTCTTTTCGCCCTAATTCCAATTTACCTAAGTCGAATCCCATCACAGCCGGATAGTCTCCACAGACATCTTTCACATCAGAACGTCCTGTATCCCACTTCCATGTACGTCCATATACAGGGTCGTCTTGATGTCCAATCATAATCCCTTTCTTCTGAATCTTCTTCAATCGAAGGATTAATTTCTCTGCCGGAGTATTGCTCCCTAAGGCTATTGTACTCATAAACATCATGCCCCAAAACAGTGATAGATGGATAAATTTCATACTAACAAGTTATTTTTTCAATAAATGTGCAATCAACCAAGTCTGCCATTCGTCCCATTGCTCTTGGTACCAAAAGTGACCAGTCTGTTGATATACGCTCAATTCCTTTTCTGCGTGAATGGTGTTATAAAGACCATAAGATGATGTCGGCGGAACAACCTCGTCGTTGTAACCGAACGAATACCATCCCGGAACCTGAATACGACGGGCAAAGTTCACACCATCATAATATCTTGCACCCTCCAATTTCTTCTTATCTACACCTTTATTATGATAGAAGTAATGTGGCCAACCGCCTGCCACACCGTGCAGTTCGGCCTCATAATCGCACATAGCATCGTGTACCGCAGCCAAGAAAGTAACACGCTTATCCAGCGCAGCCACCGCCAACGACAGGAAACCACCTTGACTTGCCCCCGTTACTCCAAGTGTCTTACCATCCCAAGCTGCCAACGAAGCAATATAATCTACAGCTCTGACAGCCCCCGTTACCACTCGCTTATAGTAATTTTGATTCGGTTCGTCCAAGTTTACAGACCAATAATTATTCAAAGCTCCTTGCAAAAGACGGTCGTAAACTTCTTGTTTCATTGTCACAGGAATACCATGTACACCGATTTCCAGCACAATACATTTACCCGGAGCTGTATAGGTGTCACCACCATAAGGACGGACACCGGCTCCTGGTACGCGCAACAGAGCAGGATATTTACCATCGGCTACCGGCACAGATAGGATACCATACATTCTACTTCGAGAAGAATTATTGGTAAAGCTCACCTCGTATACATTCATATCTTTGGTACACCGCTCAGGCAGCAACACTTTTGTAGGATTCAAATCGTTCTTCCTAACATCGGCCAAAGCATTGCTCCAGAACTTATCAAAGTCTACAGGACATTGCGCATAAGGCTTCACCTGCTCAGGCGAAAAGGCTGCCGTGCACAGTCCAGTGTATTGTTTACCGGCTATCGTAGCCATGGCCTTCACACGATAGAAACCGGGCTGCGTCATCGTTCCGCTCACACGAGTTGTTCCGTTCTTCAAGGTTACAGTCCGTTTCACCGTCGGATACATGTCAGGTCCCTCTTCCAAATCAACTTTCACATCATCCATCAAGGTACTAGATTTCAATACTTGTACAGTAAATACCGCTTTTTCGCCAACACGATAGTTCCAATCTTGATGGTCAGGTTGTACCATCACAACGATATTGTTGCCTCTAATCTGTGCCTGCATAGGCACAAAACCTAGCAAACACAGTGTAAGAAGACTTATTATTTTGTAGTAGCTTGTCATTTTCATTTCATCAATCTAAAGGCTATCACATCTCTTGCAGGAACATCTACGACCATACTTACTTGATCCTTTTTGCTCGTCTTGCCAACAATCTTGTGTTTCCATAGGTCTCGTACCTTATATATATTATCAGCAAAATCCGTCGTTCGTCCCGAAACATCATCTTTCACACCGCTCAACCGGCACCAATTCAACTGTACTTTAGTAGCTCTTTTAGAAACATTCAGAAGTGTGAAAGCCCAATCTCCATTAGCCAATGGTTTGAGCCAAAAGGCTACTCCTTGTTCGTCTTTGAAGTGATATCCCTGCACACACAGGCTATCTTGGTCTATAGTTATCAATTCCTTATTCTCTAAAATGCCCTTTGTGTCAGCGGACATATACCGGATATCGTTACCGATAATTAGTGGAGAAGCCATCATACACCACATAGTGAAATGTGCCCTATCCTCATTCACGGTCATACCATTGCCCACTTCCAACATATCAGGGTCGTTCCAATGCCCCTTACCGGCGTAAGCCCTCAAGGTATCATTATAGTTAACACACTGCATAACACCAAATTGAGTATAGGTAGGAAATACACGCAAGCTATCAAAATCGCACCAAATATCAGGTGTCGTACGCCAAGAATGCCCCACTTCTCGTGCCCATTTCCAAGGCCGACTGCTTCCCCACTCGCACATACTCAACAAAATGGGACGACCAGCAGCCCGCAAAGCATCACTCATCAACTGATAAGCGCCACGCGGATCAATATTCGTAGTATTACACCAATCATACTTCAAATAGTCGATACCCCATCGGGCATATTGCAAAGCATCCTGATATTCATGTCCCAAACTGCCGGGCATACCACCACAAGTTTCTGTTCCGGCATCCGAATAAATACCAAGTTTCAAGCCTTTTGAATGTACATAGTCGGCCAAATACTTCATTCCATGAGGGAATTTCGCCGAGTCAACCTGTATAAAGCCATTAGCATCGCGCTTTCCATGCCAACAGTCGTCTATATTAATATAGGTATAACCGGCATCTTTCAGTCCGGAAGACACCATCACATCGGCAATACCCATGATAATATCTTCATTGATATTTCCCTGAAACTTATTCCACGTGCTCCAGCCCATCTGTGGTGTATCAGCCAAATGTTCCCACTTTTGGGCACAAGACGGAAGAACGATGGTCAAAAGTAACAACAAATAAAACAGTTTGGTCTTCATTTCTATTTTCCAAGTTAGATACTTACGATTTGTTTAGGTTATAAGTTGATTCTACAACTCGCTTTTTTCTATTTGCAAAGATAAAACAAACAAATTCAAAAAACTGACACTTTCTTGCCCGATGTTTTGCAATTTTTGCAAAATGAATTTATCATCTAAATAGCACCAAAAAGACTATCAAGTAACAACTTCTTTATCATCCTCTTCCCTATTCTGCAAACACAGGTTCCCTACATACACGATTCTACGCCTCATAACAGCAGATGCTATGCATTCAACCCATTCAAAGACTCTATCCACCAAAGGCTAGACTATCAGCACAGTTAATGATACTATTTTATCAAACAATAATACTTTGTTACCCCACATAGCTAAAGAAAGACTCTCTATACTCTCTTTCAAACCTATACAAAGCCTCTATAAACTCACAAACTAGCCAACTCGTCTATTTATAAACTTGTCAACTATCAGAATGCAAAGCCATGGCAACAATGCTGTATAGGCTTTGCAGCATTGCTGAATGGACTAGGCAGTACTGTTGACAAGCCTTTGCAGCAAATGAAGTCTTTCAACTTTTAAGTCAGAGATGAGGACTTTTTTAGTGAGATATTGACTATACAAAATAGCAAATCCATAAAAACAAGTTCTCAAGTAACCCAGTTTGAAGTAAAATACACAAAAAAATTGTTGTCGAAAGAGCCACTGCCACAATTTATTCGTACTTTTGTCATCAAATGACCAAGAACTTATGTATAAGAAAATAGTACTGACACTCGCTGTCTTCATGTGTTTTGGACTCAATGGACATGCTGTTCTTAAAGAGAAAGATTTAGCCAACACGCTATCTATATTGCGCACCGAGTTGACCAACTACCACTCCGAGCTTGAAAAAAGAGCCGGCCTGCAGAAGGAACAACAACAGCAAGTGCGCGACAACATCATGACGGCATGGGGCAAAAGTAACCAAAATGCACTGATGCTCTATTCGCAAAAGCCTGAATATGTATTCGATTTGACTTACGCATGCCACGAAGCTACCAAGCAATACCGTACGTTTAAGGAATCCGTCATGCCTTTCAGATTGTTCTTGAAGAAGACAAACCAAGAGATTTCGCGCTACGACAGCTTGATAACAAGTCTTAGTAGCATGTACACCGTCAACCTCTCGGAACGTTCTAAAATAGACCGTAATGTATGTTTGACGCTTGCTGTCAACATCAGACATACCCTAAAAGACAATTCCGAACAGTTTACGGAATACATTAAGTATTACAAAATGACGGAGGAACATCTTCGCAATCTGGACCACTACGCCAACAAACGGTATTCAGACATACAAAACAGTATCTTCAGCAATTCGGGTACCAACTATTTGGAAGTATTGTCAAGGCTCAAAAAGAATTGGATAGAAACCAAAGAGACGGTTGAAACCAAGTATTTTGTCAAGTCGAAGACAATTTCACAATGGGCCCCCAAGTTCATGATAGGACTGTTTATCAGTATCCTTTTCTATGGAGCTATCGCCTTGGCTCTCAACATATTGGTCATTAGATTCCTCATACCGAAACGCCTGTGCACGCCTTCTTTCCTCGAAAAGCGCAATTGTGTGATGCTATCAACGAGTGTTATCTCACTTGCTATCATACTAGGTGTCGTGCGATTTACGGTCGACCAAAACTTTATCTATATGGCTAGCGGTCTCATGGTAGAATATATGTGGTTGCTAGGTGTTATTCTTATCTCCCTACTCTTACGACTCGACGGCAATCAAATCAAAAGCGGATTCCAGATTTATTCCCCTATTATGCTTATTAGCTTTATCGTGATAGCTTTCCGAATTACTTTGATGCCGAACGATGTAGTAAACTTGAGCTTGCCACTTATCCAGCTTTTATGTACTTTATGGCAATGGTACGTCATCAGAAAACACAATAACAATATTCCCAAAAGCGATGTATTCTACACCTATTGTTCGCTCCTCGTCTTCTCACTATCAGTAATCAGTTCATGGATAGGTTATGTATTGTTCAGCGTACAAATATTGATTTGGTGGATGATGCAGCTCACTTGCGTCCTTACCATCACCTGTTTGTCAGGATGGCTCAGAGAATATTCACGTAGAAAAGGTATCATGCAGCAGCCTATTACAAAGACATGGTTCTTTAGGCTCGTCTATTCAGTCTTGCTACCAACGCTAGGTGTACTCTCAGTCATGATCGCTATCTATTGGGCTGCAGACGTCTTCAATCTGAGCGATACTACTAAACGCATCCTCACACAAGACTTTATACATACCACAAACTTCATGGCCAGCATCTCAACGGTGGCACTGGTCATCATCTTATACTTCCTTTTTGCGTATATCAACCATACATCGCAAGGCTTTCTGTACCATCATTTCGAACAGAGTGACCCTTCTACAGCCGCCAGTCGCATGGTTATGGCCAAGAATGTCATCCAAGTTGTCGTGTGGGGAACATGGTTGCTCATCAGTTTGAGCATCTTCCACGTTAGCAACACATGGTTGGTTGTCATCACAGGTGGTCTTTCTACCGGTGTCGGTTTTGCCTCTAAAGACATTCTGGAGAATATATATTATGGTATATCATTGATGGCCGGACGTATCAAGGTAGGCGATTACATAGAGTGCGATGGTATCCGTGGCAAGGTAAGTTCCATCAGTTACACCTCTACCATGATTGAGGCTACCGACGGAAGTGTCATTGCTTTCCAAAACAGTCAGCTCCTTACAAAGAACTATAAGAACATAACAAAGAACCATGGATACGAACTTGACGTTTTGGAAGTGGGTGTGGCATATGGCACAAACATTGCGGAGGCAAAGAATATTCTCATCAATGCCATTCAGAAATTAGGTATTACCGATCCTGCTCGACCTGTCAAAATAGTATTGACTCAGTTCGATGACAGTTGTATCACACTGAAAATATTGGTTTGGGTGAACGTACTTACCCATTTTGGTGATGATGGTATCATTATGGAATGCATCTATGAGACACTCAATGCTCACGGTATAGAGATTCCATTCCCACAACGTGAAGTACGTATATTGAATACTTCCAACAAAGAAGAAGCCGAAGCTATCAGCCTAAAACAAGAATAAAACACTTGCAAATTAGTCTCAAAATGACTACTTTTGCATAAAACAATCATCTAAGATGTCTAATAATCAACAACAACCCATATTCATTGCGGGACCATGTGTGATAGAGTCGCAAGAACTCTTGGACACCGTTGCGCAAGAAATTATCAGAATCAACAAAACATTAAATACTCAAATCGTATTCAAAGCATCTTTCGACAAAGCCAATCGCACCTCACTACACTCGTTCAGGGGACCGGGATTGGAGAAAGGTTTGCAAATGTTGACACAGGTAAAAGAACGTTATGGGCTGAAAATTACCACTGATATACACGAAAGTTATCAAGCCGAAGCTGTAGCAGAGGTGTGTGATATTCTTCAGATTCCAGCATTCTTATGCCGCCAAACCGACCTTTTGATAGCAGCGTCCCGCACCGGACGCATCGTCAACATCAAGAAAGCACAGTTCTTAAGCGGCAATGATATGCGCTTCCCCGTACAGAAAGCACTCGAAAGTGGGGCTAAAGAGGTGTGGCTTACAGAACGAGGTAACTCATTTGGATATAATAATTTGGTTGTTGACTTCCGCAATATCCCGGACATGAAAGAAATAGTACAGACTGTCATTATGGACTGTACGCACAGCGTTCAACGTCCCGGAGGGGGAAATGGAAGTACAAGTGGAGACCGCAAATTCGTACCGGCAATGGCTAAAGCAGCCAAAGCATTCGGTGCAACGGGATACTTCTTTGAGGTACACCCTACTCCCGACCAAGGCTTATCAGACGGCCCGAACATGCTGGAATTGCATAAATTAGAATCACTTATCAAGGAATTACTCTAATGGAAAAAGATACTATCAACGATATACAGCGCGAACAAATAAGACAATGGGGCGAACAATGCATCAAAGATGAAGCAGAAGCCTTGTTGGAATTGATTCCCCAACTAGACCATAACTTTGAAGATGCTGTGAATATGATGTACCATTGTCACGGGAAAATCATTATCACCGGTGTAGGAAAAAGCGGTAATGTGGGTGCAAAGATAGCTGCCACACTGGCAAGTACGGGCACACCGGCTTTCTTTATCAATCCTTTGGATGTGTACCATGGCGATTTAGGTGTCATGACACAAGACGATGTGGTGCTGGCACTCAGCAATTCGGGGCAGACAGACGAGTTGCTTCGCTTCATTCCTGTGGTACTCCACATGAACGTTCCCATCATTTCGATGACCTGTAACGAGAACTCTCTCTTAGCCAAATACAGCAATGCACATATCAAAGTGCATGTGAAGAAAGAGGCATGTCCGCTAAATTTGGCTCCCACAAGTAGTACAACGGCTGCTTTAGCCATGGGAGATGCGCTGGCAATTGCCCTAATGCAAGTGCGAGGATTCCAATCTAGAGACTTCGCACAATTCCATCCCGGAGGCGAACTTGGCAAACGGCTGCTCACAACAGCAGAAGATGTGATGCGTAGCAACGATATGCCTATCATCTCGGAATCGGCACATTTGGGCGAAGCCATTATTGATGTGAGCAAAGGAAAACTAGGTTTGGGTATCTCATTGCAGGACGGTAAGATTTCAGGATTGATTACCGACGGGGATATTCGACGCGCCATGGAAAGATGGCAAGCCGACTTTTTCAATCATACAGTCAGTGATATTATGACCCGTGAACCCAAGATGGTATTGCCGGAAACTAAGATTACCGAGGTTCAACGTATCATGCACAAATATAAGATACACACTGTTCTAGTGACAGACAACGAAAAGAAACTCCTTGGTGTAGTAGATCATTATAGTTGTATGATTTAAAAAGGAGAATGTCTTTACCCAAATATCATATCCAACGCTTTATAATTATCTGTGCATATCTCTTTGTTTACAGCTGGGGATATGCACAGTCTAGTGATTCTCTAGTCGTTCAGCACTTGCGGAACTATGGAATAAAGTTCTCTCACAACAATTCCGTAACACTCTTAATGACCGGACAAGAGAAATTTGACGATTTATTCAAAGCTGTTCGTCAAGCCAAACAATCCATCCATCTAGAATATTTCAACTTCCGCAACGACTCTATTGCCAATCAACTTTTCGACCTTTTGACCGAGAAAGCAAAGGAAGGAGTGGAAGTGAGAGCCTTATTTGATGCTTTCGGAAACTCTTCTAACAATAAACCCTTAAAGAAACGACATCTCAAAAAAATACGAGAAAACGGCATAGAAATCTACGAATTCGATCCATTAAGGTTTCCATGGATTAATCATGTCTTCTCTAGAGACCATCGAAAGATTGTAGTCATCGATGGAAAAATTGCCTATACAGGAGGTATGAACGTCGCCGACTACTACATAAACGGAACAAAAGTTGTAGGCGAATGGCACGACATGCACTGTCGTATAGAGGGAAATGAGGTGAATACGCTACAAAGTATTTTCCTCAGAATATGGAATAAAACCACCAATCAAGACATTCACGGAGCGCAATACTTCAGAGGAGGTGAATCTACAGATGATTTCCAAGGACTCAAACCAGACACCACCGCTACCGCCTATCACAAGATGGTGGGCATTATCAACCGAGAACCCGTACGCTCGAACGAGATAATACGCGAGTTCTACACCTCTGCCATCCAGTCGGCACGCGATAGTATTAAGATTATCAACCCCTACTTTACTCTAAATCACCGCATTAAGAAGGCATTAAAGAATGCCGTCAAGCGTGGCGTCAAGGTCGAAATCATGCTCAGTATCAAGAGCGATATTCCGCTAACTCCCGACTGTGGCTTCTACAATGCGCACAAACTGATGAAACACGGATGCAATATTTGGATGTACAAGCCGGGATTCCACCATACGAAAATCATCATGGTAGACGGCAAGTTGTGCACAGTAGGCAGTGCAAACCTCAATGCAAGAAGTCTCAATTGGGACTATGAGGAAAATGCTGTCATCGTAGATTCATGCACAACCAGGCAGTTAAGCAATCTATTTGATGTAGAGAAGAAAGATTGTTTCAAACTTACTGAAGCGGAATGGAATCATTGGCGCACCGGTTGGCAGAAATTTAGAGGATGGTTTGCACACTTATTGGCGCCCTTTCTCTAAAAAAGATACATGCAAATCGAGTTATTGTAAGATTTTTAATATATTTGTAGCATGAATAGACACGAAGCTTCAGGCAGACCCAAAATTGCCATCATAGACAACAACACCTTAGCTATTCTAGGGCTCAAACAAATACTTCAAAACGTCATGCCCATCATGACGATAGAAACTTTCAGCAATTTCGACGAATTGGAGAACAACAATACTGACGGTTTCTTCCACTACTTCGTATCCATTAAAATCGTATTGGAGCATAGAGCGTTTTTCTTGGAACGCAAGCAAAAAACCTTTGTACTTACCACTTCCAGCGATCCCAATTCCCAACTAAGCGATTTCCGCTGTCTGAGTATCAACGTATCCGAAGACCAACTCATCAAATCGCTTCTCATGTTAGCGCAACATGGACATTCACATGGAAAGAATTTACCTCCCATGCCCAACGTGTTGAAGGCTAAAATTCTATCAGATCGTGAGATAGAAGTGTTGTCATTAGTAGCTCAAGGCTACATCAATAAAGAGATTGCCGACCAATTAAATATCGGTATGACAACTGTGATTACACACCGAAAGAACATCCAAGAGAAACTTGGACTCAAGAGCGTGTCGGCTCTGACCATCTACGCAGTAATGCACGGATACGTAGATATCAATAAGATTTAATATTCCTAGCAAGTTACAACTTGACAGAAGATATGTCTACCAAGTTGTTTACAATTGCATAAATAGTAAGTCCGGCTGGACTATGTATCTGCAATTTACGCGCGATATTGCGTCGATGCGTAATAACCGTATTGATAGAGATACACAGATGGTCGGCAATTTCCTTATTAGTCATACCTTGTACTAGACTAATAATAACTTCTTTCTCGCGCTCACTCAACAAATCCCCACTATCAGGATTCTGCTTTATCATATTGGAAATCTTCACCGTGACGTCGCTTTGGCGTGCTTTCTTCTCCAATCTCCTGATAGCCGGCGTGAATATCTCATCTTCCACACGAGCATGTTGAGCCAGCCACTCCTCATTATTATAAATATCGTACAATGCAGCCGTTAATTGGTTGTTGTGCAATCCATCACTCGGCAAATACTTGATGATGATATTCTTCAATTCTCTCAACTTTACATCGGTCTGTCCATGATGCTTCGAGTAAGTCTCAATATCATAATTTGTATCGGCCTCATTGTTCAAAAGAGAATGCACGTATGGGAAAACAGTCTTCTCCTCATACGTCATGTGCGAGCGAATGGCATGTGCATATTCATCGTACAACTTCATGATGAGTCGTGCCAAATTATCCTTCTCGTCCAATGCGTTCATGAGTTGCTGGCGCATAAATGGCAGTTGGAAATCCAGATAGTAAGCATGTGACGCACGCAGATACTGAATCAATGTAGGGATAGATAGTCGGTCGGCATCGTCATAATCCCGATAACCATTAATAGCAAAATTGATAACAGCCAAGAAAGTATAGGTATCGACATTTTGATCTTCACAAACTTCCTGCACAGTCTTGTCTCCAAAACCAAGGTTTATGCCAAAGGCTCCTAGACTTTGGAGTATATTATAATTATCTCTGATAATCGAAATCAGCCGGTCACCGGATTCATACATCTTTTGATTCTTCATCTGTAAAATGCTATTTACATGTTAACAACCTGCTCAAAGACTCCTTTCATCTTCGGCCTATAATGTCTTTTACCTTCAGCATACATCTCGCTGAGATTGCTGCAAGGCTCTTTCACCAATATTGCCATACGTCGGCAGCAATACTGCATAGCCTTAACAGAAATGCTGGCACGGCCTTGCAGCAACATCAGCTCTGTGCCTACCATTTGCTAATTACTTTTGATTACGCCCGCCTCTAAACATCCTCACGGAAGAATACTTATCATCAAACACGTCAAAAGCCATATTATAAATTGCAAAATAACAAAAAAAACACGATTCGCACAATCATTATAATTAGGTAAATTTCTATTACACCTGTTATACAATAGGCCTATTTTCAACTCAGCATACCTATATATGATGATTATATCAATTACCGAGTTATAAGTATTGACACATCTTATAAAAGCTACTACCTTTGCAATCAGATAAATATATGAATGGATTGCAGATGTAACAAGAGATACGGTGATAGTTACCACTATTGATTTACCAAGTCGGACACCCATCAATACTAGAAGACTTGACAAAGAATAAAGCAACTAGAAATCCGTATCTCTTTTTATTTTAACATCTCTACCCTACTCCCTCACGACTATGGTATTAAATAAAACAAGTGAGTTCGGTAACAATACCAAGCCCACTCTCTCATAATTCTTAACTTTAATAAAATTCACACTGTCGCGCTTGACAGCATATAAAAACTTCTATACTATTTTTTTGCATTAAAATTGCCACCAATGCTTTTTCTTAGGCATCTCATCTTCTTGATACATCCCCTGCGACAAACGCTCACGCATGATGTCGTTGAAAGTCTTATGGTCGTGTATCATGTGATAAATCTGCCCCCAATCGGGCAATCCACCGAGGTTTCTATCGTCAATAAACATCTCCACTTTGAGTTTACGAGAGAAATGGTTGTTCTTTTCTTCTTCCTCTTCCGGATAGTCCCGATTGACTGCATAAAACTCCACTCCACGCTCACGACACCAATTAACGGCATCATCTAGAAGTTTTCCCTCTCTGACACTCCAAAGAATCAGCCGATGCTGGTCTTTAATGAGCATCTTGAGCGTCTCTGTTGCGAAAGGCAATTCTTCTCCTATCTCAGGATATTTATGCTCGACGATAGTACCGTCGAAATCTACTGCTATTGTCATCTATTCTATTTAAAGTCTAATTTGTATTATCATATAATTACCGCTTGATGGAATTATCGTCCTTCTTTCCGTAATGACTGTTCGAATAGTTGCCATAACTACCATAAGAACCATAAGTGCCATATTGCCCATAAGAGCCATAGGAATCATACTTACCATTGCCATAACGTGCGTACTTACCATACTTCGCATATTTACCATAGCCATAGTAATAGCCATACTTGCGCTTTGACATATCAATACCATTGATAGCTACGCACATATTCGGCATTTTATTCTCATTATGGAGAGAATTGATAAGGCCAAAGCTTTCTTTTGCAGTATAGTCAGCTCTACATACATAGACTGTAGCATCTCCTACTCTACTGATTTGGAGCGTATCTGTTACCAATCCAATAGGTGCTGTATCGATCAATACATAATCATACATACCCTTCAGAATATTGACAACCTTATCAAGACTCTCGCGTGCTAAAAGTTCAGCAGGGTTTGGAGGAATAGGTCCGGCCATTAATAAATCCAAGTTCTCATGTACTCCCGAACGGAGTGTCTGTGCCTGTATCATCTCTTGGGTCGGCTCTTCCTTAACCAAAATATTGGTTATACCATGGTGATGATCGTCAATTTCGAAGAGCTCAGCCAAACGAGGTTTACGCACATCAAGTCCTATCAAAACAACCTTCTTGCCTAGCAAAGCAAACGAAACGGCTAAGTTGGCAGCCAAGAAAGTCTTACCTTCACCAGATGTAGTAGAAGTAAAGATGATTGTTTTCTGCCCCTCGCGTAGCATAAACTGCAAATTGGTACGCATGCTACGGAAGACTTCTTCCATCAAATTGTTCTTATTTTCATGCACGACAACGTCGCCACGAGTCTTAATCGTATCACTTGACACAGGAATATCACCAAGAATAGGCAAACGAGTCAGGCGTACAACATCCTGATGTCCCTCTATACGATATTTGAAGAACTGCATAACAACCAATACCAAAGCAGGGATACCTATCGCCAATATCAATGATATCAAGAGAATTATGGCATTCTTGGGACTTATCTTGCCTATGGTCTCAGGTGCATCTATCATCTTACCCTTGTCGGCTGTGGCTGCCAAAGAGATAGAGTTTTCCTCTCTCTTTTGGAGTAACATCAAATACAAACCGGACTTAACTTCCTGTTGACGACCAATCTGAGTCAACATACGTTCTTGTTCGGGCGATGCTCCTACCTCACCACTATATCTACGGTACTCAGAAGCCACAGCATTGCGCTGCAACTGCATGTTTCTACGAGCTTGAGCCATAGCCTTTTGGATACTGAGCAACAAATCATCAAGCTGTGCTGTCAATGGAGTTACCGTCGGGCTGGTCTCTGATGCGCTTCTCAACAATCTGTTTCTTTCCAACACAATCTCATTATATTTTTGGATAAGAGCTGTTGTGCTCTCATCTTTCAAACCTACATTAGAAGGCAATGGCTGATATCTATTACCCGATTCGTGTAGAGTTGCATTTAGCTCGTTGAGCAAAGCCATCTGGGTATTAGCCTCTACTAACTTTTGGCTGAACTGATCTTGATTGGCCACAGACTGTGTAGCATTCAATTTTAGTTCCACCATATTGTTGTTACGCTTGTAAGATTCCAAAGCACCCTCAGTATTTCCAAGCTCTGCATTAATCTTTTCTAGACGGCTATTAATGAATTCCTCTGTACGAACAGCAATCTCGTTCTTATCTTCATTAGCCTGTAGATTATAGCATTCTATCAACTGATTCAAATAATCTCGGCCACGTTCGGGCAGTTCATCGTTCAAAACGAGCTGTGCAATGGTGGTCATTTTAGAAGTTGGGCTAACCGCCAATCTCTGTACATACTTGTTAGCTACATTCTTAGGTGACTCTACCACAGCCTTTGATACGGTCATCTTTTTCTTTGGATTCTCCACATATGCATGGTTCTTTTCAAAACGCAAGATACCTACTTTCGTAGAAATCTTAGCAGGAAGTGATTTCAGTACCTCATCAATACTAAATGGTCCTTCCACGACCTCATCTTTGTAGACAGCATAATATTCACCGGTAATATGATAACTTCCATCAGATGCCTTTTCCAGCTCCAACTGAATAGGGAATACCAACTTATCCAGATACTTCCAATCCATATCTACATTGACCGGTTGATTCTTGTATAAAAGGTTATCTTTCACCTTACCTATACTATAATAGGTCGTATATAGCTTCAAATTCTTAACAGTTCGCTCCGCAATAGAATGGGAAGACAAAATCTCCATTTCATTGTCTATACCATTAGAATTGGACATAATACCCAAATAAGTAATATTCTGCAAAGCGTTACCTCCACCACGTCGGTTGTTGTCATCGTCTTTGATGAGCAATTTAGTCTGCGATTGGTAGATAGGAGTAGCATATCTCAGATATACCAAAGCGACACCAATACAGATAATAAGCGACACAAGGAACCATTTCCAATTTAAGACTAATGTCGTGTAGAGGGCTAGAAAGTCAAATGATGACTGTTCTTCTTGTTCCTGTACCTGTGCATTTTCAGGAACAACGGTCTTTTTCTCTTCCATTATTAAATATTATCTAATTATTTTTATTCGTAATTAATTCTGAGAGATTCGCATGAGATACTGTCCGTACCCATTCTTTATCATAGGCTTAGCCAGCTCTGCCACCTGCGCTTTGGTTATCCAACCATTCTGCAAAGCAATCTCTTCAAGACAAGCTATCTTGAGTCCCTGCCTCTTTTCTATAACCTCAATAAAGGTACTAGCCTCACTCAAACTATCGTGAGTTCCGGTATCAAGCCAAGCAAAACCACGTTGTAATGGTTTCACCAATAGTTTGTCCTGTCCCAGATATTCTTGATTGACAGTCGTTATTTCCAATTCTCCACGCTCACTAGGCCGAATGTTTTTAGCGATTTCAACCACTGAATTAGGATAGAAATACAGCCCAACTACCGCATAATTGCTCTTAGGATGCTCTGGTTTCTCCTCTATACTTAGACATTTTCCAGATCTATCATCAAACTCAGCAACCCCATAACGCTCTGGATCATTCACATAATAGCCGAAGACACTAGCCTTGTTACGCTCCTCGGCATCTTTCACACTTTGATGCAACAAACCCGTTAAGCCGGCGCCATAGAATATGTTATCGCCCAACACAAGACACACACTGTCTGTACCAATAAACTCTTCACCGATAATAAATGCTTGTGCCAATCCGTCGGGACTAGGCTGCTCGGCGTATTCAAAATTTACTCCAAGCTCATGACCATCGCCAAGCAACCGTTTGAAACCGGGTAAATCGTACGGGGTAGATATGATTAATATATCCTTAATACCTGCAAGCATGAGCACAGATATGGGATAATAAATCATAGGTTTATCAGAGATAGGAATCAATTGCTTACTGATTCCCTTCGTAATCGGATAAAGACGCGTACCCGAACCGCCTGCCAATACAATTCCTTTCATATTAATATGCTCGTTTATCCGGTATCATGAATTCTATTGCAGTCTTCATGATAATCTTAATATCCAACCAGAATGACCAATGTTCGATATAGCATATATCTCGTTTAATACGTTCCTCCATTTGCCACAGTTCCTTGGTCTCACCTCTAAAACCTGTTATCTGAGTCCAACCGGTAATTCCGGGTTTACTAAAGTGCCTAACCATGTATTTATCTATCAAATCACGATACACATCTGTATGGTAAAGCATATGTGGACGAGGCCCAACGATACTCATATCTCCTTTCAACACATTGAAAAACTGCGGTAATTCGTCAATATTTGTCTTGCGCATGAAATTACCAAAGGCAAACTTTCGCGGATCATCCTTCGTAGCTTGCTGCTTATCAGAATCTGCATTAACGTGCATGGAACGGAATTTCAAGCAATTAAAGGTCTGACCATTCAGTCCTGTACGTTGTTGTTTGAACAGCCCAGGGCCCGGACTCTGTAATTTGATGCACATAGCAATAATGGGATACATCAGCCCAATAAACAGCACCGTACGCGTGTTGCGCCCCATTTGGCGATAATGCTTCAACAACACTCGCTGTATAAGACGTGTTACCATGAGAAAGAAGAAGACCGCGGGGAACAACAGTAGCAAACAATACAAGACCTGCTCCTGCACACCTATCATTCTCAGCATCACGTACATCACTACTGCTTGGCATGCACTCAGTTTGAACACCCTGCTCAATGCGTCTTCAAAGTTTACCCTACGCAAATGAATGATGGTATGATACAACATTTGGCTAACCAACATCGAGAAGTTGGCTACCAGCAATGTCATCTTTGTTGCGACATGGGAAAATGATGGTACAAAATTTGGCATAAGCACTATAAATGCCCATAATGTAACATTCAACACCAAAAAGTCGCCAATCGCAACTAAAATTCTTATAAGGTCATTTCTGTTTCCAGACTGCTTCATACCAAAAACTGAACGAATGATTATTCAATCTCTAATTTGCCGCAAAGATAAACAAAAATACATAAAGATTCATGTGTTCACTTAAAAACTTTTATTCAGAGCATATTCTTTTTATAATACATCACTAGAATTTCACTGCAAAGACACTCCAACATCCCTGCAAAAACGCTTCAGCAAAATTGAAAAAGCTATACAGCATCACTGCAACCACACTGCAACCTGATAGTCGAGGAATTTACAAGTAGCCAAACAGACTAGCTCTTTAATGCAAAGAACCAACCTAAAACCACAGGAAACCTTTGGTCTTTAGCTCAACTTTCACTAACTTTGCAGCAAACAAGAATAACACAATTAGAATCAACAAGATGGGAATATTTTCTAAACTTTTTAAAAGCAAGAATAGTACAGCCAAAGTGGGTGGAATGGAAGACTACATGACCTTGGTACGTGTGTATTTCCAAGCATCGCTTGCAGCCAACCTTGGTATCAACAATCTAGCGATGCTCCCCGACTTGCGCATGTTTAAATCGACCCTACACGTGCCCACAGTCAACAACAAACTCGGTATTGGCGAGCGTAACCAGTGTAAGAAGATGCTCAAAGAGCTGTATCACACTGATGACACATTCTTCAAAGAGATAGACCAAAGCATCCGCAAAAACTGCCACAAGATACAAGACGTGCAGACTTACCTCATCCAATTCCAAGGATTCACACAAGACGTGATGATGCTCATGGGCAATTTGATGAAGTTCAAACTCCGACTCCCCTCCTTCTTCAAGCGCGCTATCTACAGCATGACAGAGAAAACAGTGAGCGACGTGTTCAATAAAAACGACTACACCGATGCCGGTGTGATGAAAACCGTATTGACTATTCGCCAGTATAACAAGCGACTGGGATTCTCACAGAAATGGATTACCGACTTCGTCTACCAAGTAGTGATGCTGGCCAAAAAGGAATCACCGAACAATACAGACGAAGATAAGAAATAAAAATTTACGTATTATTTGGAATAACCGATTAATTCAATTAAATTTGTAACCAAATTGTAAGTCTATGGATGCTAACGAAAAGATACTATCTCTCTTTTCTACACGTGTCAGACAGATGATTCTCCAATACATTGAAACCAAGAAGGAGAACGATAATCTGTATGCAATGGTAGACGAAAGGGACGTGCGTATCAAGCAGTTGGAAAGCCAACTGGCTCAAGCAGAAAGGAATTACAACAGCCTTAAGATGGCCAAGATGATAGAAATCACCGATGGCGATATGGAAGAAGCTAGTAAACGAGTTTCTAAATTAATTCGAGAGGTAAATAAAT
This sequence comes from Prevotella sp. S7 MS 2, assembly GCF_000762865.1. Taxonomy (NCBI): domain Bacteria; kingdom Pseudomonadati; phylum Bacteroidota; class Bacteroidia; order Bacteroidales; family Prevotellaceae; genus Prevotella; species Prevotella sp. S7 MS 2. The sequence continues at coordinate 69,181 of NZ_JRPT01000019.1, forward strand.
GTATCACGCTGCTCAGTGAAAAATAACAAGTCGTGATGGAAGAAGACAACAAAGAGAAACTACATATCAGATTACATGTCTATGATACAGAGATGTCGGTCAACATTGTTCGGGCCGACGAGAAACTGTATAGAGATGCTGCCAAACTTATCACTGATACGGTAAATACCTATGCTGAGGTTTTCAAGGGCCGTAAAAGTGATAAGGAGATTTTGTATATGGCACTGATAGACATAGCTTTACGATATGAGCGAGAAGCCGATCGCAACGATACGGCTCCTTTTAGTGAAGTTCTCAAGACATTGACTTCTGAAATTGAAGACGCGCTGAAGTAGTTTTGAGAAGCTAACACTAAAAATATACATATATACACATGACAACAATAGTTATTATAGCCATTGTGGCTCTACTGGCGGGAAGCTGTATCGGGTATACTCTTTTCCGTTATGTAATGACTGGAAAATACAAGGAAATGATTAATTCAGCAACAAAAGACGCAGAAGTAATCAAAGAAAAGAAGCTCCTTGAAGTAAAAGAAAAATTCCTCAATAAGAAGTCTGAACTTGAAAAAGAGGTTCAGCAGCGCAATCAGAAGATTCAGCAGATAGAAAATAAGTTGAAGCAAAGAGAGTTGTCGCTGAACCAACGACAGGAAGAACTTGGCCGAAAGAAGCAAGAAGTAGACCAAAACCAGCAGCGCATCGACAATGAGAAGAAGTTGTTGCAGGTAAAACAACAAGACTTAGAGAAGATGCAAGACCTTGAACGAGCAAAGCTTGAAGAACTCTCAGGCCTTAGTGCAGAGGAAGCAAAAAATCGTCTTGTTGAGAGTTTGAAAGACCAAGCCAAGCTTGATGCTGCCAGCTATATTAACGAAATCATGGACGAAGCCAAGCTCAATGCCAACCAGCAGGCCAAGAAGATTGTCATTCAGACTATCCAGCGCGTTGCTACCGAGACTGCCATTGAGAACTCCGTCAGCGTATTCCATATTGATAACGATGAAGTTAAGGGACGCATCATTGGCCGTGAGGGTCGTAACATCCGTGCCCTTGAGGCTGCTACCGGTGTTGAGATTGTCGTAGATGACACGCCCGAAGCTATCGTTATCAGTGCATTCGACCCTGTTCGCCGTGAGATTTGTCGCCTTGCTCTTCACCAACTTGTAGCCGATGGTCGTATTCATCCAGCACGTATTGAAGAAGTTGTGGCTAAAGTCAAGAAGCAATTAGACAACGAAATCATTGAAACCGGTAAGCGTACAACCATCGATTTAGGTATTCATGGACTACATCCGGAGCTTGTAAGAATCGTTGGTAAGATGAAATACCGTTCTTCTTACGGTCAGAACTTGCTGCAACATGCTCGTGAAACTGCCAATCTCTGTGCTGTTATGGCCAGTGAGTTGGGCTTGAATCCAAAGAAGGCAAAGCGTGCCGGACTGCTCCACGATATTGGTAAGGTGCCAGACGAGGAGAGCGAATTGCCCCACGCATTATATGGTGGTAAGATAGCAGAGAAGTACAAGGAAAAGCCCGATGTGGTAAATGCTATCGCAGCTCACCACGATGAAGTAGAGATGCAGAGTCTCCTCGCTCCTATCGTACAGGTTTGTGACGCCATCTCCGGGGCTCGTCCGGGGGCTCGTCGTGAAATTGTAGAAGCTTATATCAAGCGCCTCAACGACTTGGAAGCTATCGCACTAAGCTATCCCGGTGTGACTAAAACCTATGCTATCCAAGCCGGTCGTGAGCTTCGCGTCATCGTTGGAGCCGATAAGATGGACGATGCTGAAAGTGAAAAGCTATCAAGCGAAATCGCTACCAAGATTCAGAACGAGATGACTTATCCCGGTCAAGTAAAGATTACCGTTATCCGCGAGACTCGTTCTGTGGCATACGCAAAGTAAAACATCTATTTATACATACCAAAAAG
>NZ_JRPT01000020.1:0-67635 GCF_000762865.1 Prevotella sp. S7 MS 2
ATCCCGAACTCGCGTATTAATCACATCTAACTCTATAGGAAATAATTTTTAGAAGTTTTAGTGTCGTTATTATGCCAGCAAAAAGACTTATAATCAACCATTTTACACTGCAACACATGAAAAAGAGAGAAAAAAGAAACTTTTTAAAGAAAAAACCTCCGAAAAATTTGGTTACAATTATAAAATTTCAGATATTTGCGAACATTAAAAGATTAGTATCACCATTATAATAATTTAGAATCTATTATTTATGGGAAGCAAAACAAAAGATAAGACAGATTATATATTGCAAGAAGCATTTAAACTCTTCTTGTCAAAAGAATATGTAAATGTAACAACTGGAGATTTAGAAGAAGCCACAGGAATAACTCGTGGCTCTATTTATTATCGAACTAAAAATAAAGAAGGATTATATAAGGCTGTTATCGATAAGTTTATATTTGATTTCATATCTGATACGTTGAATGCGGATATTCCTGCTTCAGAGAAAACTCCATTCTGGACTTATATTGACTATGAATTGAATAATACAGAGAAACGAATGAGAGTGATGAAAGAAAACAGAATTGATAAAAACATCTCTGCGCAATATGTGAATTTATTGGCATCTGCATCTTTTCATTATAATGGATTTGTGGAAAAATATAATGAAATAGAGATACTAATTCATAATCAATGGAGGCATTACTATGATTTAGGTGTCAAATGTGGAGAGTTGAGTGGTAATGTGGAGTCTGAGCTGGCAATATCATTGTTCCGTTCCTTGTATTACGGAGACTCCTTTTTACTTGCTATTACGGGTGATGGATTGAGTATCCAAGAATTAAGAAGGAAATACATGTTAATCTATAATGCTGTAAAATAATGAGAGGAGTTTATATAACAAGAGTTTCTTCATTTTTGCCTAATAGGGTTGTAGAAAATGATAATATGGAACAATATTTAGGACTTATCAGTTTATCATAGAATAATAACGACATTTTACAAACCAATTCGGTAACGAGATTACTTTCGTACCGAATAAAAACACATGAGTTACTATGACAAAATTCTTGCAAAAAAACATTATAGTAACTCGTGTGTTTTTTTAATATTAAAAAAAATGCAAAAAAGACACAAAGATAGATTTCGTTACTTTCAAGAGTTGGCTTGTACAACCAAAGACTTCTATATAGAATTACTGCGTTCCTATATAAATATAGGAGTAGGAACAAAAGTCCTTGAAATAGGATGTGGGGAGGGAGGAAACCTGCTACCTTTTGCTCAAATAGGATGTTTGGTAACAGGTATAGACATATGCGGCTCACGCATAGAACAAGCTGTAGATTTTTTTAAGAGAGAAAATCAGAAAGGTACTTTTATATGTGAAAATTTTATGTTACTTAATAATTCAAAAGAGGGAATAGGAAAATTTGATATTATAATACTTAGGGATGTGATAGAGCATATAGAACCTCCTTGTAAGAAAGAATTTTTGTCTCATATAAAAGAGTTCATGACAGAAAAAAGTTTAGTTTTTGTATGCTTTCCTGCATGGCAAAATCCTTTTGGTGGACATCAACAAATCAGTACTGGCTTTGTTTCTAAAATTCCATTCATACATCTTCTTCCTAATCCTCTTTATAAAGCTTTCCTCACACTCAATGGAACTAATAGTGATACTATTCAGGAACTGTTTAGTATAAAACGCTCACAAGTGACTGTTGAAAGTTTTGAAAAACTTATAAAAACAATTGGTTTTCGGATAGTTAAACGGCAATTATGGCTTATCAATCCTCATTATAAGCAAAAATTTAATTTGACTCCACGACTTCTCTCGCCTGTTTTTTCGAAGATAAAATATTTACGAAACTTTTACACGACTTCTTGCACTTATGTGCTGAGAAAATAATTTTGGTTCATCAGGAATTTGGAGTGATAGATATAATCAACGTTGTCGTAGAAGATAACAAACCTCCATTATAACAGCTTTATATAAAAGGATTTAACGATGTCGCACAGCAGTTCGGCAACGCCGACTTTAGAAAAGCTTGAATTATGATTTTTTGTTTTTATAAAATGGCTTTTTATAGGCTTTTAGCGGAGGCTATTACTTCGTAACTATATGAATATAAGAGCTTATGGTTCATCACTCCAAATGTCGGATGAACCACAAATAACTTTCAAAATTTGCATCACAATCAATACTTTCATGATGATTCCAAACCTGCACAAACACATCTTGGGTAATATCTTGAGCTGCAGCTGCATCTTCCAACAAGTCGAATGCGAAATTATATACCCATCTATTATAATGATGGAATACCATTTCAAAATGCTTCAATTGACCATTTCGAAGTCCTAATAAAATGCTCTTATCTAATTGTGGCATATCAGACTTATGAGGTTATTTATAATTTGTATAGTAGAATCAGCCCTAAAACTGCTACAAGAAATGTATTAATATAGGTTAAATATTTCATTTTCAGTAATAACAAAGTTATAGTATAATTCCCCTAAAAAGAGTATACTTTCTACAAAAACACGAAAAGACATAAAAAATTTGATTATCCCATTCGAATATAAAAAATTAGTAAAAGGCATTTCCAATGAGATTATCGTTTTAAAAACGAATAGGGAGGGAGCTTTTTGCATATAGCAAGGTACTCATCAACTTATCTATTCCCGATCTGCAAGGTTGAGACAACATTGCTGTATCAACTGTTCAGTAATGCTGTTTGGGCGTTTCAGAATTACTGCAAAGCCACTGCAGTCAACTACTCCGACTTTACTTGATAATCAGATTGATATACATCTGTCTCTATATAGATGTATATCTTATAATGTGAGAAGCTCTTTCTTATCTCTTCCTCTATTCTATTAATGACACCGGCCGACTCTGCCCGATATGCATCTTGCATCTCTACTTTCGCCGCCACCAGTATATTTGTCGAACTTAAATGGATGGTTTTAAGACTGATGAGGTGTTTTATCTCTTCACGTTCAAAAGCTCTGTTCATCAACCGACGGTCATTAGAGGTCATAGACTCTCCAATGATGAGACCGTAAAATTCGCGGGCGAGGAACAAAGCAGCCAAACAAAGCATGAGTCCAATCAGTAATCCAGACAAAGCATCGAAGAATGCTAGACCGGTAACAGCCACCAATATCGTACCAAGCATGGCCAAGAGTAATCCCACAACAGCACATGCGTCTTCAGCAAAGATAATAAGGACCTCGCTATGTCGGCTCTCACGTAGAAAGCGGAATAGCGGTAAGTTCTCCGTGTTCAACTCGGCTATCTCTTTCAAAGCAACCCGTAAGCTAAAACATTCCACTATCAAACCAAATACCAAGATGCCCATTACCAACCAAGTATTTTCAACCGAATGTTCAGGATGGAATAGTTTCTCAGAGGCTTCCATGATACCTAAAGCACCACCGGCAAAGAATAACATCATGACTACCACTATACTAAAGAAATATTTGGCACGCGATTCACCAAAAGGATGATTCTCGCTGACCATTCCCTTGGCACGCTTGTCGCCTACCAGCAAAAGGATTTCATTGCCACAATCTACCACACTGTGGATAGACTCGTTCAACATGGCAGTAGAACCGGATAAAGCAAAACCTACAAACTTGGATATTGCAACAAGTATATTCGCAGCAAGGGCAGCCAACACACTTGCCATTCCATGAGATTTCTCTTTCATGAGATATGAATTTACAATTGAAAAAACAAAAAAGTAGCCTAATCCGCCACTTCAGAAGAATTGGATGAATCGACCATCATGGGCGACTCTGACGAGCTAGCTCGTGCCCTACGCATCTGATTGCGATAGACTATGCAAGTCAAAAAGAAATATACAAGCGTTTGAATCCATAGAGCGATGTACTCCGGATGAATATCAGAGAGACGCGCACCCATGCTACCCATACGTACAAATCCACGAATACCGAATGTCGAGGGGAACAACCAAGCTATGCCTTGCCATACTCCGGGTATGTCGTTTTGCGGCCATGAGACACCGGACATAAAGAGGAATGGTACCGATGTGAACACTACCAACAGCATAACATTCTCACGAAGGCGAACCAAACACGACATAGTCATGCCGAAGAAAATACACGATAACAGATAAGGTAGCATGAACATGGTGAGATCGTAGGCATATACTAACGAGATGAAGCCAAACAATCGTGGCACAATCAATGTGAGATAAGCTGCCAAGACCATATAAATCATAAAATAGCACATGAACTTACCCAACACAATACGGAATATTCCGGCATGATAACGGCTGATGGGGACTAATTCATGATTGCGATTTGTCTCACGCGCAGTACCGGCCGATAATCCTATTCCCAGCAAAAGCGTCTGCTGAATAATTAACATAAGGACACCCGGAATAATGAAATTACCATATCCACCGGTAGTATTGAAAATGGGAACTTCATCGAAATCAAGCGGTTTACTGCTCACCTCTTCGTCGCGCGAAGTAAAATTCTTGGATAGAGACAATTGTATCTTCGTATTCATTTGCGAAGCTACAGCCTGTGCCGACTGGTAGATGGCTTTATAAGTAAGCATCAGGCTCATGTCGCAATATACTCCGACATGCGTTTGTTCTTGTCGATAAAGTTTGTTCTGAAATTGCTTTGGAAAATAAATCACGCCATTTACTACTTGCTTACCCACCAAGTCTTTGGCCTCATCCAAGCTGTTACAATGATAAGCAACCTTGGTATCGGGCGTACCATCAAGCAAGCGAGTAAACTCACGACTAGCATGACTGTGCGAGAAGTCGACCACTGCTACCGGCACTTCGCGCACGACCTCGTTGTTATAAATCCAAGAATAGGCCAGCGGATAGAGCAAAGGCACGAGGATAAAGAAGATAAGTACTCCCTCATCGGTGACCGTCTGACGCAACTCACGCATGCAGATATAGCACATATCGCGTAATCCATGGCTTATTTTATATATCAAACTATCTTTTTCCATACTCTCTATGATACATAATCATAAGTCAACAGAACGATGTAGAGTCGACGAATTATAAATAAAGGCAGCCCAATGAATACCATCAAAGCCAATATATAAGGCCATGCTTCAAGCAACGGATAACCGTTGAAAATGCATAACTGATAAATAATATAATAATGTCGTAAAGGGAAAAGGTTTGCCAACATCTCCAAAGCCGGTGACATGGCAAAGGCTGGATAAGCTGCTCCAACCATGGAGAAACTCAATACAGCCCACAACGAACACACACTCATCGACATACGCATGGAGGGTATGAGGCCGAAAATAAAGATACCAAAACATTGGGAAGCCAAAACCATGAGCAGTCCTAGCAACAACATGGGGACAATACCACCGGGGTGTGGGAATCCATAGACACCGTAGACATAGCCCATATAGCCATATACGATGCCAAGAAAGATGAGTGTTTGGGGTAAGAACTTACCGCAAACAACAAGGAAAATGTTGTTATCGCCCATCTGCATAAGTTCTTTGGAACGATTAAACTTCAATTCCGTACCCAAAGAATAAGCCGTAATCAGGAAAATAAACACCATCAAGCAACCGGGAATGAGCATGTTACTCAGATAAACATTGTAACTTACCCATGGATTATTAATAGTATGGAGATCGACAGCGATGGGCTGGAGATAGGTACGAATCTCATTTCCGGTCTTACCGATGGCAGACAACTTTTTCATACCAACCGAGGCCGAACCTAATGTGGATATGGTCTTGAGGTCGCGAAACAACAATGCGCCTGCCGTCAACGACGTATTGCTATAATAAAAAGAAATTTTGGGTTGGCTACCTGTCATCAAACCATCGGTAGTACCATGTGGGATATACAGAAATGCGTATATCTGATTGCGCTGAATGGCCGTGCGTGCTTCGTTCACGTTTTCATAATGAGCCACCACCTGCGTACTCTGGAATGCATCCAACTTACGAACAAGTTGCCGAGTAGTCGATGTGCGGTCTAAATCAACTACACCTACAGGCATGTCTGTGGGTTGACCGGCACTCATCAACGACGTAAAAAAGACTACGACAATAATCGGGAACACCACCATACAAAACAGATAAATAGGGTTGTGAGACAAGATGCCACACTCGCGAAGGGCAATATGATATATCTGTTTAATGGTGTGCATTCTAAGAATGACTAGTTTTTTACGATAACCGAATAGATAAATTATTTCTTAACAATCAATGACATGCCGGGACGAAGCCCCTCAAAAGGCTTAATAGGACGCGCTTTGACTTCAAATGTCTTCATATCGTACTGTCCGTTCGACTTGGTTGCTTTCCAAACAGCATACGAACCTTCGTCTTTGATGTAGTAGACTTTCATCTTGAGGTCTCTGTTGAATGCTGGAGAATAGGCTGTAATGATATCACCAACCTTCATTCCATTCAACTGATCTTCACGTATATTGAATGTTCCCCACATGTCTTTCATCACCGAGATGCTCATAATGGGCGAACCAATTCCTACAAGTTCTCCCACTTTAGGATATACATCGCTCACCTCACCCTCTACTTGGGCAATCTGAACAGTCTCTTTTAACAGAGCCTTTACTACATTCACAGCTCCTTTAGCAGCCTGAACCTGCTTAGTAGCTGCTTGCTTTTCTTCGGCACGAGCTCCATTCTTAGCCATCTCATATTGGCTCTCAGCAGCCTTCACCTGCGCTTGTGCAGCCTTATAAGCGGCGAAAGCTTCGTCTCGTTTCTGTCCACTCAATACTCCTTCATCATATAAACGCTGTACACGAGTGTAGGATTTCTGAGCTATATCACTCGCTGCAAGAGCCTGTTGCCACAACTGATAAGCTCCTTGTATCTGTTCCTTGCGTGCCCCATTGTCCGCCATATCGCGCATGGCAGCCGCCGCTCCCTGTGTAGCCTCAGCTACTTGCTTCTGTGCATCGACTTCCGGAACCTCCAATAGTGCCAACGTGTCACCCACATGTACGTAGTCTCCCTCTTTTACACAGAGTTCTACCACTCGCCCGGGTAGCTTGCAGGATACTCGATATTCCGATACATCTACCTCACCTTGAATGATTTCTTCGGTTTTTCCTAACGTAAAGAAACCTATAAGAGCCACTATGATGACGGCAGCCGCAAATCCTATGACGGCTAACAGAATGTTATTATGTTGAGATTTTACTGACATGATATTCTATTCGATTATTGTAATATACCAAGAGCTTTCTTTAGATTAACGAGTGTAAGCTTGACATCGACCTCCGCATCAATCTTTTGACTCTGCGCTTGTTGCCATGCTGTCTGAGCAGCCATGACATCCGTCGACTCCATTACCCCTTCCTTGAATCCCAAATTGGCACAACGTAGATTTTCTTCTGCACTCTTTATATTCTTTCTAGCCATGTTTAGCTTCTTCTGTGCTTCCTTTACGCGGAATTGACTCTGTGCAACTTGCAATCCAATCTTATCGCGGGCATCACTTAATTCCAGTGTAGCCATATCGGTAGCTATACGCGATGCTCGCACTTTATAGCTGCCTTCAAACCAGTTCCAAACCGGTACTCGCACCATGACTCCCAACGTCCACATGCCTGAGAATTTATTTTCAAAGCCATTGAAGACATTTGGATTAGATATGAGATAACCACCGGTCAAGAGAACCTGCGGCAAATAAGCGGCACGAATCACCTTCGTAGCTTCCTTACTCAAATCTATTGAATTCTGAAGCATGCGTAATTCTGGACGAGATTGGTCGAGTTGTTCCTTCTCCATTGTCGGCGCAAACTCGTCAACACTCAAGCTTTCCTTGCCTTCATCGGCCAAAACGATTTCCTCATCCAATGGAATACCACAGAGTTGGCATAGCAACATCTTAGCCAAAGACAGCCCGTCTTCTACCTGCATCACCTGCATATCGGCTTCATTCTCACGAACATCGACCTTCAATCCATCAGCCTTGGTTGCTACCCCTGCCTTGATCATCTTGTGGACATCGGAATCAAGCTTTGAAACAAGCTCATGATAGCTCTTCGCCAATTTGTGCTTTTGACGGAGAGACACCACTGTCCAATAAGCCTGATCTATATTATATAAGGTAGATTGGGTGACAACATCAGTATTATTGAGTGCCAATTGCTCACTAATACGAGCCATATTGTTAGCCGCAACGATAGCTCCACCCATATAAAGAGGTTGACGAACCATCACCGCACCGGCAAAAATATTGTGCGTATTAGTTTCAAAAGCATCTCGAATACTGCTTCCCAACTGGTTTCCCATTTGCGCTAAAGCAGGCGACAGTTGCCCCAAGACACCAGAGAGCTGTTGAGCTACGGCCGGTGAAATAACACCTTGCTGCACCAATGTCGTTGCTAAGTTTGTGAGATTACCTCCTACCCCCGCAGTTACAGTAGTTCCTAAATTGCCCAAGGCAGACTTCTGGTCTTTATTCAATAGAGACACTTCGCGACTGGTATACTCATAACCACCTAGCGCATCCACCTTCGGTAGATACTTAGTACGCGCTGCTTTCTTGATATTCGCGGCCACCTGTTGCTTCAACTTCGAGACATTAAGCTGCTTATTGTTGCGCAATGCCAAGGCACGACAACTATCCAAGCTCAATATTCTCTGCGCTTCGGCCGGCGCAAGAATACCAACCCATAAAAATAAAGTTAGTAACTTCTTCATTATTTAAATGTAAAGTTCCTCGATCCTATCATATTTCCATCGGCAAAGATACTTACTGCATAAGTTCCACCTTCGAGTGCTTGAGACACATTCCAATAAAGAGTAATCGGCGTTTCCTGCCCACCATACTCTATAGTTTTTCTCATCGTACTCGTCAATGTCCGATTCTCATAGTTGAAGTTTCCACCTTCTCCAAGTGTAGAACCTGTTGGTGAGACGATTTTCACATATACAGTCTTCGTCCCACTAGCCGCAGTCACATTCTTGGCCAAGCTGAAATTCACCTGAATAACGGTACATTTGCTCACCTTATCAGTAGTCTTTCCACGACGGTTTTTCAATATCATGTTAATTCCTGTAGCATCCAGCTGTGCAGCAATAGCGACTTTCTCCGACAGCGAAGCCTTCTCGGTACTCAGTCCTTCTATCTGTCGTGTCGCTTCTTCGTACTGTCCTCTGATATGAGTATTCTCTGCTGTAAGGTTTTGATTCAGTCTATTCAGTGAATCTATCTCCATTACATAGCTCCGCAACACCTGTCTTACTGTGGCTAATTCGCGTTTCAAACGAGCAATCTCACGAGCATCAGAGCTCTTCACACTCTTCAACTCATCTAATAAGCGTTGGGTTTTCTCTTGCTCGGCGGTCAGTTGAGCCACAATAGAATCATTGGAAATCTGTGATTTCATCTCACTATACTGGTTGGCAAACTGTTGGTATTCGTTTTCCATTTCCTGTTTATCCAACTCAGCCAACTCCTGCATCTCCTTATTTTGCTGTTGTTGGTTGTGCAAATTAATACCCAAATACACGATACCTGCCACAAGCAACAAAGCTATAATAATCAAAGGATAGAATATCTTTTTCATTTTGAAATTCGATTTCAATTCAACAGTTATGCAAATTTAGAGTTTTTATCTTAACTTTCCAAGGATTCTAGCTATTCAATCCCATAATATATTAAAAATTAGCATTTTTATGGAAAAAAGACAACTACATTAAATTTTATTTTGTACTTTTACCGGCGAAAATTGTAATCATTACTATTTTACACATTCAAATGAGTCTGACAAGGCATTGTCTAACTATATTTTATACAAAAATATCATGAAAAGAGATAGTTTCTTATATAGAGTTTACGACCTATACTACGACGGTTTTCGCCACATGACGTTGGGGAAAACACTTTGGGCTGTCATCCTCATCAAACTATTTATCATGTTTGCCATTCTCAAGGTATTTTTCTTTCCCAACTTCCTAGGCAAGAAAGCACCCAAAGGTCAAAAGAGTCAATTCGTCTCTGAACAATTAATCAATAGAGCCAAATAGTTAATAACACAATATTTATATACAAAGTATGGTAAATCAACTTTTAGACATCTCTGCCGCAACCATCGATTGGTCACGAGCACAATTTGCCTTGACGGCAATTTATCACTGGTTATTTGTTCCATTAACATTGGGCTTGGCTGTCATCATGGGCATTGTCGAGACCTGTTATTATCGAACCAGAAAGCGTTTTTGGCGCGATGCGGCTCGCTTTTGGCAGAAGTTATTCGGTATCAACTTTGCCATGGGTGTTGCCACCGGTATCATTCTTGAGTTCGAATTCGGTACCAACTGGAGTAACTACTCTTGGTTCGTAGGCGACATCTTCGGCGCACCATTGGCCATCGAAGGTATCATCGCCTTCTTCATGGAATCGACTTTCGTTGCTGTGATGTTCTTCGGATGGAAGAAAGTGTCACCGGGATTCCATCTCGCATCGACATGGCTTACCGGTCTTGGAGCCACTATCTCCGCATGGTGGATACTGGTTGCCAACGCTTGGATGCAATATCCCATCGGACAAACTTTCAATCCCGACACCATGCGCTTCGAGATGAACTCGTTCATCGACGTAGCCTTGTCTCCATTTGCAGTCGATAAGTTTTGCCATACCGTCACTTCGTCATGGATTATCGGTGCAGCTTTCACCGTCGCAGTGAGTGCTTGGTACCTCTTAAAAAAACGTGAACAGAAGTTAGCCATCGAAAGTATCAAGATAGGTGCTTGTGTTGGACTCATAGCTTCGCTACTCGCTGCACTTACCGGAGATAGCAGTGCTTACCAAATCAGTAAGGTTCAACCCATGAAACTGGCTGCAATGGAAGCATTATATAATGGTGGAAACGACCAAAGTCTGACCGTAGCTGCATGGGTAAATCCATTCCAACAGCCCGATTACACGACTCTACAAGAACCGCCTCTCCGTATTGCCGTACCAAATGCTCTGTCTTTCATGGCTACACGCGACTTCCACGGCTTTGTTCCCGGTGTTAACGAGCTCATCAACGGCTATACGAAACCCGACGGAACACGCGAACCGTCTGTCAAAGAGAAAATTGCCAGAGGCAAAATGGCTATTGCAGCTTTACAACAATATCGTGCCGGCAAGAAAGACGAGGGTACTAAAAAACTTCTAGCCGACAACATGCGCTACTTCGGATATGGCTATGTGAAGTCAGCCGACCAAGTAGTACCATTCATTCCTATCAATTTCTGGGCATTCCGCATTATGGTTGGTTTGGGTAGTTTGTTCATCCTACTCTTCGCCGTAACCCTGTTCTTTGTCTATCGCAAGGACATCAGCAAAGCCAAATGGTTGCTATGGGCTACCGTCGCAACTCTCCCACTCGCTTACATTGCCAGCGAATCGGGATGGATTGTTGCCGAGATGGGACGCCAACCTTGGACTATTCAAGACATGCTTCCTACATGGGCCGCAGTCAGCGACATCAATTCGGGTAGCATAGCCCTCACTTTCTTCATCTTCCTTGGTCTCTTCACCACTATGTTGGCAGTAGAAATCAGCATTCTCATCAAAGAGATTAAGAAAGGACCTGAGCATAGTATCACTGCTACAGAAGAATCTGCAACATCAACAACTATCTAAACTGAACAATTATGGACTATAGCATATTACAACATTATTGGTGGTTCCTTGTTTCATTATTGGGAGCACTGCTCGTTTTTTTACTCTTTGTACAAGGGGCAAATTCGCTGATATTCAGCCTCGGCAAGACCCCTGAAGAGCGTCGTATGGTCATCAATTCTACCGGACGCAAGTGGGAACTCACTTTCACTACACTGGTAACATTCGGTGGAGGCTTCTTTGCTTCATTCCCATTGTTCTATAGCACCAGTTTCGGTGGCGCTTATTGGCTATGGATGATTATTCTCTTCACCTTTGTCATGCAGGCTGTCAGCTACGAATTCCAAAACAAACTGGGCAACTTGCTCGGTATTCGTACATTCCAATGGCTGCTTGTCATCAACGGTATCTTGGCTCCGCTATTGCTTGGTGGTGCTGTAGCAACCTTCTTCGATGGTAGCAATTTCATTGTCGACAAGATGAATATCACCCAAGAATTACAACCGGTCATCAGCCGTTGGGCTAATCTCAGCCACGGATTAGATGCATTGCTCGACCCATGGAATCTTATTCTTGGCTTTGCGGTCTTCTTCCTTGCTCGTATGCTAGGCACGCTTTATATTATTAATAATGTGAACGATGAGAACATTCGTACCAATGCTCGCAAGCAATTATTGTATGCCACCGTCCCCTTCCTCGTGTTTTTCCTATCGTTCTTAGGCCGCACACTGTGCAAAGACGGTTTTGCTTACGACCCTGCTACAGGCATCATTGCCATGGAACCTTATAAATATCTACACAACTTTGTGGACATGTGGTATCTCACCATTATCTTCTTAGTGGGCGTGGTATTGGTACTTGGCGGTGTCATCGTTACTCTTTTGAAAAAAGATTTTATTCGCGGTATTTGGCCAACCGGCATCGGTGTCGTACTCGTTGTACTGGTTCTTTTCCTCATGGCAGGTTGGAACAACACAGCTTACTATCCTTCTAATGTCGACCTACAGAGTTCGCTGACCATTGCCAATAGCAGCAGTAGTCCGTTCACACTCAAAACCATGTCTATCGTTTCACTCTTCATCCCATTTGTATTAGCTTATATCGTAGTGGCATGGAGAGCACTCGACAAGAAAGAAATCACAAAAGATGAGGTATCACAAGGTGACGCTTATTAATTGAGACACAAAAAGTGATGGAGTTAAAGGGGAATCAAGAAGTGATGCCATATGCTTTGTCAGGAAATGTTCTTTCCACATTTGGCTTCGCAACTTCAACTCCTTAACTCCATCACTCCTTTTAGTATTATTCATAAATATATGAAACGACTTATTTATGCAATAGTACTTCTATTGCTTCCCCTATCACTCATGGCGCAGAATGATACTCTACGCCATGAAGTGCTTTTAGAAACGACCAAGGGTAATATTCGCATCGTACTCTACAATGAAACTCCTATTCATCGCGACAACTTCTTGAAGCTTGTGAAAGGAGGCTACTACGACGGTAATTTATTCCATCGCGTCATCAACCGATTCATGATTCAAACGGGCGATTCCACATCGCGTCACGCTGAACCGGGAGCCGAATTAGGACTTTATTCACCCGACTACACCTTACCGGCAGAGATACATTACCCACAATTATATCATAAACGGGGAGCAGTGGCTGCTGCTCGTGAGGGAGACGACGTAAATCCCGAACACCGTTCATCAGCCAGTCAGTTCTACATTGTCTTCGGGCGACGTTACAACGAAGATATGATTGACCAAGTACAAGCACGCCTTGACCAATCCACTAAAGGAAAAATCATCATTCCGTCCGAACTCCGTGAGGCATATTTCCGCAAAGGTGGCACGCCCCATCTCGATGGACAATACACCGTATTCGGTGAAGTCGTGGAAGGACTCAACATCGTTGAAGAGATTCAAAACACAGAAACCGACAAGAACGACCGCCCCTTACAAGACATCGCCATCGTTCGTGCCACAGTAGTAAAGTAGAGATAGAGATACTATCTTAGCAGTGAAACCGCTGCAGTATTAATAGCCGATAGTTAGAGCAAAGCGTATAACTATCGGGATAAGGGACTACGTAAAGCCCAGAGTACCTATTGGTACTTTGGGCTTTACAGATTTATACCGGAGAACGGAAGCACATAAAAAGTTATAAGCATTTGCCTTAATCTCCCATTAACTCCTTACCTCCTGATAATCTAAAAAGATATGCTTTCCTTATTCCGCCATTTTCAAATCCCAACAACTCACAAACTTAATACTAAAGAACTTATTGTATTCTGCTGCAAGGGTTTCGCAGCAATGCTGCAGAAGCCAAACAAGATTGCTGCAAAAGCGAGGCAGCAAGCTTGCCAAGCCATTGCAGTGAGCGGAGAGTAAGAAGTGAGTTATGTGAAGAAGGTTATTTGAGTTAACAAGTAGACAAGATATGAGTTGACAAGTTTATAAAATAAGGTGTTAAAGCGAGTAGAAAACAAAAAGACAAAGAAAGTTTCGCTATTTAAGAAACTCCCCCTATCTTTACCACACAAAAGATATGAATAAAATGTGGGCTTTACTTTTCTTATTGCTTCCAATCATAGGATGCAGTTATGTGGGATGGCATGTGTGGATGATGCTGCCTTATAGTAATCTGCTAAAGAGTATCATCATCACCTGTATGATATTGTGCTTCTCCCTACTCTTTCTTAATATCCTCATAGGGCTGGATAAAATGCCACCGACCGTGGCACGCTTCATGTACGAAATAGGCACTTCGTCGCTCTTCGTACTCCTCTATCTGGTGATGATTTTTCTGGTACTCGACCTCGGACGAGCCGTCCATCTCGTCCCGGCATCATTCATTCAGAATAGCATACAAGGTTCGTTAACAGTACTAATCATCATGTCGGCAATTTTCATTTATGGCAATTTGAACTATTATCACAAGGTGCGTGTGCCTCTGAACGTCACTACCGAGAAGCCATTGCAGCGACCTTTGAAGATTGTATTAATGAGCGATCTACACTTGGGCTATCATAATACACGGACAGACTTAGCCAACTGGGTGAATAAGGTGAATTCCGAGCACGCCGACCTAGTCTTAATTGCCGGCGATATAGTCGACATCAGTGTCGAACCACTGCTCCGAGCCAACATGGCCGAGGAATTTCGCCGACTCCAAGCGCCCGTCTATGCGGCATTGGGCAACCACGATTACTATGCAGGCGAACTAAAGAGCGAGCAATTCTATCGCGATGCCAACATTCATTTGCTACAAGATAGCAGCATTGTCTTCAAAAACGAACTAACAATTATTGGTCGTGACGACCGTACCAACAAGCATAGAAAGGCGTTGAAAGCTCTTGTTGCCACAACCAACCAGTCTACCTACACCATCCTACTCGACCATCAGCCCTATCATTTAGAGGAAGCCGAACAGGCAGGAATAGATTTTCAATTCAGTGGACACACCCACTACGGGCAGGTTTGGCCTATCAGTTGGATAGAAGATATCATTTATGAAGATGCTTTCGGCCCATTGACAAAAGGTAAAACCAAATACTATGTAAGTAGCGGCATGGGCATTTGGGGAGGTAAATTTCGCATCGGAACGAGGTCGGAATATGTCGTTTTGACCTTAACATCGGTTAAATGATAAGAAAAAAACATCCTTATCGTCTTCGATACAAAAACAAATCTTTATCTTTGCATCCTAATTTCTCAATTGAAAAGAATAAATATAGCGAATAAAAAGATTTTGTTTATGGCATACGAACAATTAAAGTTAAAGAATCAGGTCTGCTTCAGACTCTATACAGCTAGTCGACTCATCATTCAAGCTTACGAACCATTCTTCAAACAATTAGGCATCACGTACACACAATATTTGGTATTGATGGTTCTTTGGGAACAGGATAACCAACCGGTAAATGACATTGCTAAGAAACTAGTATTAGAGACTAACACGGTAACTCCACTCATCCAGCGCATGGAAAAACTTGATTTGGTAGTCCGCAACGTCGGTCCGGTGGATCGTAGACAGAAGATAGTGTCTCTCACCAAGAAAGGAAAAACAATGCAAGATGAATGTAAGGATTTCCCCGGATGCCTTATCAATATCTTCAATAACTACGACATTAGCATGGACGAATTGATGAAATTAGGCGACCAGCTAGACCGATTCATCAATCCAATTCTCGACCATCGCAAAAGCGAATTGGCAGAGGAGAAGACTAAATAAAATAATTTTCTCAGGTAAATGTATATTTGGGAGTTAACAGAAGTTAGTAGGAGATAATGGAAGATAATAGACATTTGTCCGCCACCTCCTATTAACTCCCTTTTAATCCTGCTAACTTCACAGTGGAATATTATATTTGGGAGTTAACAGAAGTTAGTAGGAGATAATGGAAGATAATAGCCATTTGTCCGCAACCTCCTATTAACTTCCTTTTAACTCCTGCTAACTCCCAACTTGAGCATACATGCGAAACTCGCATCAATCTACTTTTACAATCTTCGTGGGTGCCTGCTCTTTATTGCGACGATTGGTTACTGTCACCACAGCTTGAGCCAAATTGATAAATGCTTGTCCCGTCATGGTATCGATATTACAAGCAGCTGGCTTCCCCGCGTCGCCACTCTCGCAGATACTTTGTACGATAGGAATCTGCGCCAACAGTGGACATTGCATCTCTTCGGCGAGATTCTTACATCCATCTTTGCCAAATATATAATATTTGTTTTGCGGTAATTCGGCCGGCGTGAACCATGCCATGTTCTCCACCAAACCCAAGATTGGCACATTCACTTTGTCATTGCGATACATATCGATGCCTTTACGCGCATCGGCCAACGCTACCTTCTGAGGCGAACTGACTATCACTGCACCGGTAATAGACAGTGTTTGCAGTAGCGTAAGATGTATATCGCTGGTCCCCGGTGGCGTATCGAGGATAAAATAGTCTAGTTCTCCCCAGTCGGCATCAGCTATCAACTGCTTCAAAGCCGACGTCGCCATACCGCCACGCCATAGCGTTGCCGTATCAGGATCGATGAAAAAGCCGATACTCAACAGCTTCACGCCATACTTCTCAATGGGTTCTATGAGCGTACGACCGTCTTTCTGAACCGAATACGGACGCGCATCTTCAACACCAAACATCTTAGGTACCGACGGACCGAAGATGTCGGCATCGAGCAAACCAACTTTATAGCCGAGTCGAGCAAGCGAAATGGCAAGGTTAGATGACACCGTACTCTTGCCCACCCCGCCTTTACCAGAACTCACAGCAACAATATTCTTAACTTGAGGGAGCAATTTTCCCACCTCCGGACGGGCTGCGTTCTTAAACTCAGTCTTGATTGTTACCTCCACATCCTTATCTACATGATAGTGTATAGCAGCTTCGGCAGCTTTCACTGTAGACTTTAAGAAAGGGTCGGTTTCGCGTGGAAACACGAGTGTAAATTCGACTTTCATGCCGTTGATGCGCACATCATCGGCCAACATTTCACTTTCTATCAGATTCTTTTTGGTTCCGGGATAAACCACGGTAGCCAATGCATCTGTTATTAATTTAGGATATAATGTCATCATTCTAATGTTTTTGTTTACTTTGCCATATCTTTGCTACTGCGCTTCGTGCGATGATAGCTACGATACTCATCGAGCGGAATCTCTATATCTGGCTCAACGAGTGGGACTGTATGGGGCAAATGGAATTGGAGATAACGGATATTAAGTCCTCGCTCTATCCACATCGACTCGTAATAAGTCTGTATCGTAAGGATAGGCTGACCCACCAAATAAGCAGGAGTATCATGGTATAAGTCTTCCGTACATACTTCTACGGGCAGTTGATTGCGCTCCACCATATACTTGGTATAAGTAAAGAGGAAGTTGGAATCGGTCTTTAAGTGAATCAATCCTCCATCTACGAGGAAACGACGGTATCGCTCCATAAAGAAGGTAGAGGTCAATCGCTTGTGTGGATTCTTCATTTGAGGGTCAGAAAAAGTAAGCCATATCTCTTGCACTTCGTCTTGGTCGAAGAATCGATCAATGATTTCGATGCTGGTACGGAGAAATGCAACATTAGGCAATTGCTGTTCGAGAGCTAGCTTTGCACCTGTCCACATGCGCGAACCTTTAATGTCTACACCGATGAAATTGACGTTCGGAAAGAGTTTACCCAGTCCTACGGTATACTCACCTTTGCCACACCCCAACTCCAAGACGATAGGATTGTCGTTGTGGAAATACTCTTCGCGCCAATGACCTTTCATGGTAAACGGCACATTATCGACCACTGAGAATGGATATTCAAAGACGTTAGCCATCTCCTTCATCTCTGCAAACTTTGCTAATTTCCCTTTTCCCATTTGTAATATCCTCTTTTTATTTAGGACACAAAGGTACAATAATTATTTTGAGAGTGCAAAGAAGCCCCCTCAAACCAAACAACAAAAAGACAGTTCTAGCTATTTAATCGCTGATACTTGCTCCATCTTCCTTTACGGCATCTTCATAAAAATGAGCCATAGCCGTCTGCACATAAGGGAATAAAAATATAAATCCCAAACCAAGTGTTATAAAAGAAAGTATCAACCATCCTATAAATGAGAGAAGAAGTAGAAACAATGCCATCTTTCTACCATCCATCAAGCGCATACTTTCTTTGATAGCCTGCTCTCCATTCATTTCCGGATGGTCTAGAAGTACGAATTCCGTCAAAGCGTAAGAAAAAGACTTGTAGATTCCCGGTACTATCAAAAGCAAGGTCCATAAGAATATGTATACATTCTTTAATACGATAGCAAGGAGTATACGCCCATAATCAGAAAAGCCATCAAATAGATTTTTTACACCTAAATTTTCACCTCTTAGCATTCTCAAGAAGAACACATTGAATGCCCACGATATAGGGATTAATATCAATGCAGCAAAAATATTGCTAGTAAGCTTTGACAATTTACCACCAAACGAAAATGCAATCTGTATCCCACCTTGAAACAGCAAAGAGATGAGCAAGACAACAATCGTTACAATAACAGCTTTTCCCCAATTGTTTTCGAGCGAAGCCAAGGCTCGATTGCGATAATTACTGAGTGAATCCATGAATTTAATTATTAATTAGTATAACAAAGAATGGCATGCCAAGCTCTGCTCAACATGCCTTTAAATCTATTTCTTTATTCAATGACCACGGTCGTCCAACCGTGCTTATCCTCCACCGTACCATACTGGATACCGCGAAGTGTATCGTAAAGTTTCTTAGACCACGGTCCCGGTTGGTCACCGAAGTTATATACTTTACCTGTATCGAGATCATCAAGATGCGATATTGGCGAGATGACAGCAGCCGTTCCACAAGCTCCAGCTTCCTCAAATGTATCGAGTTCCTCTTCCGGAATAGGACGCCTTTCCACCTTTAATCCCAAGTCTTCTGCTATCTGCATCAAGCTCTTATTGGTGATGGAAGGCAGTATCGAAGTCGATTTTGGAGTGACATATGTATTGTTCTTGATTCCAAAGAAATTGGCTGCACCACACTCATCCACATATTTCTTCTCCTTAGAGTCTAGGTAAAATTCGCTGGCATAGCCTTTTTGATGTGCTATCTGGTTGGCTTTCAATGACGCAGCATAGTTTCCACCTACTTTATAAATACCTGTACCCAGAGGCGCAGCACGGTCATAATCACGAATAATCACGTATGGATTGCTGGCAAAACCACCCTTGAAATAAGGCCCTACAGGCGTTACAAATATCAAGAACATATATTCGTCGGCAGGATGTACACCCACTTGTGCACTCGTACCAATGAGCAATGGGCGAATATAAAGCGTTGCCCCACTCTCGTAGGTAGGTATATACTCTTGATTAAGACGTACAACCTTCTTCACCATTTCTTCAAAAAGCTCGGTCGGAACCTCCGGCATCATGATACCACGACAAGTACTTTGCAAGCGAGCGGCATTCTCTTCCATGCGGAAAACACGCACTTTACCATCGGGACAACGATAGGCTTTCAAGCCCTCGAAAGCTTCTTGACCATAATGTAAACAGGTGGCAGCCATGTGAAGTTTCAGATATTCATCGGAGCAAACTTCCACTTCACCCCACTTGCCGTTACGATAATTGCAGCGGACATTGTAGTCTGTTGGTATATAACCAAAAGACAGATTAGACCAATCCAAATCTTTCATAATGTCAACGAATTTAATATATTATGTTATAATTTTCCACAAAAGTAACAAAATTATCTTTCATTCGCAACAATACATCCTCCTTTTTTCTACAATATCGATACTTATGAGGCATAGAAAAGGGGACTTTCATCATCAAGTAACGACATATATGGCTGCAATCTTACCAAATAGTCTATTCAGCTACTCAACAATTAACTCACTGCAGGGCTTCGCCAGCAATGTTGCAAAGCCCATTCAGCCATACTGACTAGCCTAGGCAGCGATGCTGGCGAGCCGGTGCAGCAAGATAAGTCCATAAGTTGTTGAGTTAATAAGTAATTGAATAAGCCTTTAAGTTCATCAGTTTACTAGCTTTTCCTTATCTCTTTTTCCCCCTCATTCCCCTTTTGGGGAAAGAAGGGATGGGACTTTTCCTCTTAAAAGAGAAGCTTCTTGGGGATGAGATTTCAGAGATTGAAGCTATTAATCCGCTGCATTGTAGTCGAACGTCAAGCTAGTTGGCGACGTCTTACCGATGAAAACTTTCTTCCACACATAGTTTATCCTTCCATCTTTCTCGCGAAGTACCGCAACTTCCGTACTGTCGTTGATGGCAAAAGGAATCGTATACCGGGCATTGGCCTGAGTGGCTTCGTAGCTCTTATCGGGTTTATATAAGAATTGACGTTTGCCATTCTTGTCTTTCACATAGAATCCCGCGGACGGCCTTACAGTGATTCTAAATTTGTTTTGGGTATCGTCTTTCGCACTGAATCCAGTCAGAGTCACGTCTATCTTACGATATTCTGGAACCAAACACGCTAATTGCTCTACAGGATCCGGACGTTCTCCATACAACTCTATACTATATTTCTCGTCTTCCGGTATCAGGTACTTATCTTTTGGGAGACAACTTACATCGGCTGTCAATTGATAAAAGGACTCACTTCTCTTCTTAAGAAGTGAGTCTTCATCAGCTCTTACATAGATT
This sequence comes from Prevotella sp. S7 MS 2, assembly GCF_000762865.1. NCBI lineage: Bacteria > Pseudomonadati > Bacteroidota > Bacteroidia > Bacteroidales > Prevotellaceae > Prevotella > Prevotella sp. S7 MS 2. Next base: position 20,787 of record NZ_JRPT01000020.1, read on the forward strand.
TTCAGCCGATAATTACCATTTTGATCGGTCTTGGTTTCACCCTTTTTACGAGTCTTGCTATATAGATAATATCTATCGATGAAGTAAGCTTGCAGCTTAACGTCTTTGATACCGATACCTTCTGAATTGACTATACGCCCGTTGAAGACCACCGCATTCTTCTCATCAGGAAAACCATTGTCTTCCTCTTCCTCGTGACAAGCAGTCAATAACAGACTGCAAACGAGCATTACTAGCAAATTAAAGAGTTTTTTGTGTAAGTTTTTTTTTACCGATTCCATGTCTCATTGGTTAGTTAGTGTTTTGATATTATCATATTCTTTCGTATGTTGCAAAAGTATAAAATCTGTCTGATATTTTGTCGTTCTATTCATGAAATAAAATATAATATAGCAGTTTTTCACATAGTAAAAGGCTCTTTTCTTTTGCTTCGCTACAGATTTCTTGTATCTTTGCATAATATATTATACACTTCTGAATAAAATATTATTCGGTTTCCACATTCAATCAAGACTTATTGGGAATCGATTTTTAAGCATCACGATATGAAGAAATATTTGTTAGCTCTCATCACGATGATTACTTTATTTCCCTTTGTAGGAATGTCAGAGAGTTATGTGTCGCTTTGGAAGAAAGTGGCTGCGGCTGAAAAGAAGGATTTACCCAAGACGCAAATCTCGATACTCAATGTAATTGTGGATAAAGCTACGGCTGCCGGAGACTACGGACAACTCATCAAGGCACAGTTGAAAATGGCTGATGCCGAGACATCTATATCGCCCGATTCCCTAAAGAAACACATCGTACTGCTAGAAACAAAGCAAAAGAAAGCAGAAAGGAAGAATCAGGTGCTAGCCGATGTCTATGCCTCGGTGCTGGGACATATCTATAAAAACTATGAAACACAGGAAGAACATGAGCGTATCAGCAAAGAGTATTACGAGAAATCTATGCGCCATCCGGACTTGTTGGCTCATCAATTGGCGAAAAACTACGAACCGCTCGTGGTAAAAGGTTACGATAGCAACATCTTCTATGAAGATCTATTACATGTCATTGGCATGGAAGCTGAGGCTTATCAACAGCTACACGATTATTATAAAGCGCATGGAAACAGGGCCGCAGCGTGTATCTGTGCCTATCTCATCACCCAAAAAGACCGTCGGGAAGACGTGGCATTAGCACGTAAATCGCACTATCTACAAACCCTCGACTCTCTTATCCACGAATACCATGACCTACCCATGGCCGGCGAAGTGGCTATTGAGCGCTATAATTTCATGGATAAGGCAATAGACACATCGGTAGAAGAGAAAATCAACTACATCAACTATGCACTCAGCCGTTGGGGAACTTGGCCACGTATGAATATATTACGCAATGCCAAAACACGTCTCACCCTACCCTGCTTCTTGGTAGATATGGGAAAAGGAGTTCAGATACCCGATAAGAAACGTACGGTTGCCATCCGCAGTATCACCAATGTACAGCAGTTGAGGATGACGGTAACGCGATTGGATTATACCGGCTATGTAGAGTTGGAGGCTGATGACGAAGACGATTATACCGAATTGCGTAAGCATCTACAGCTAGATACACAGAAGACTATTACTCATAGATACATCGGACTGCCTGCTTATAAGGTGACAAGCGACTCTATGACGATAGAGGGACTAACAAAAGGCGTGTACTTGATAGAGTTTACAACTGACAATACTAACATCGCTGTCGAGCGTGCCTTACTCCATGTGAGCGATATACATGTGATGTCCGAGGTATTACCCAACCATCAAATCAGGCTTGCCGTGGTAAGTGCTACTACCGGTCAACCAATTCCGGGGGCAAAGGTGAAACTAGTTACTCATCCGGATTTCGAAGAAAAGACTGATATACAAACGGTTGTTTGCAACGAGAAGGGAGAGGCAGTGGTCTCTTATTCGAAGCGCATGCCCGACTGGATTCACGCTTATACCGATGAAGACAAGTACTGTCCGGAGACAGAATTTAACGGTTACTTCAACTATACCAATCATAAGGGAACAAGCGAGACGGCTCAATTGCTCACCGACAGAAAGATTTATCGTCCCGGGCAAACGGTGCATGTGGCCGCAATCGTGTATAACAACATCGCTCATACAGAGACAAAGGCTATCGACGACAAACAAGTGACACTCTCTTTGTACGATGCCAATAGCAAGAAAGTGGCTTCGCGCGACGTGAAGACCGATGCCTTCGGTACCGCCTCGACCGAATTTACGTTGCCATCTACAGGTTTGACCGGGCGATTCTCGGTGCGTGCAAACGTAGATTATGCCTATACAGATTTCTCGGTAGAAGAATATAAGCGCCCCACATTTGAAGTTTCATTCGATAAGGTAAAACAAGTTTACCACAGCGGAGACACGGTGAGTGTACAAGGGAAGGCACATACGTATGCAGGAATATCCGTACAAGGAGCTCAAGTGGCATACTCTGTGGTACGTCGTTCGGCTTTCAGGTGGTATCGGTCAGAACGTTCAGATCAGACTATCAAGAGCGATACTACTGTAACAACGGACGATGGAACTTTCAAAATAGAGGTTCCGATGCAGTTGCCTGAAGAAGGCGACACAAACACACCACGCTATTACTCGTACGAAATACAGGCGAAGGTAACCGACCTGAACGGTGAAAGCCATACGGGCGAGACACGTTTGCCACTCAGTAATCGCACGTCGATATTCACAAATAATCTCCCACAGAAGATAGAAAGCGACAGTTTAAAAGCCATTACTTTCAGTTACTTGAATATATCGGGCGAACCTGTGGCTGGGAAAGTATACTTCAAGATTGATGACATGTCGATGTCGGGGCAGGCTAACGAGCCTATCAGCGATTCACGTATGACGAAATTGAAGTCGGGTTTGCACGTGTTGAAGGCTATATGTAATGAAGACACATTGGAACAAAAGTTCGTGGTCTTCTCTGTGAAAGACAGGAACCCCGTTATACCTACTCACGATTGGTTCTATCAGAGTGCCAATACATTCCCTAAAGATGGTAAACCGGTATATGTGCAGATAGGGTCGAGCGATCCCGACCAATATATATTGTACACCATGTTGAGTGATGAGAAAGTGTTGGAAAGTGGCGTTATCAAGCAAAGTGAGGCGCTGAACACACGCGCCTTCCGCTATCAAAAGGAATGGGGAGATGGCATTTTACTTACTTACGCATGGGTGAAAGACGGTCAATGCTATACACATAGAGCAGAAATTTGCCGAGCTTTACCCGACAACCGCTTACAGGTGGAGTGGAAAACATTCCGTAACCGTTTGATTCCGGGGCAAAATGAGGAATGGACATTGACCATCAAGCACCCTGATGGCAAGGCTGCAAATGCACAATTAATGGCAACGATGTACGACAAAAGCCTTGACCAAATACGTAAAAACAAGTGGAATTTCTCACCATTACTGTATCTGAACCTGCCTAACACACGTTGGCAGACAATCGATTTCAACGACATATCGATGTATGGGGAGCTACCCATGCGGGCATTACCGGAGAAAGAGCTCAACTTCTCGCACTTCGATAATGGGTTGTTTAATTTAGATTATGGCTTTAGGGCAACCATGCCTTACTACGCTTTTGCCGCAACAAAAACACGATCGGTGACGGTCGGCTCTGCCATGACAAAGGCAGAAAGGTTGATGAATAGCAAAGATGCATTTGAAGGTCAGGTTGCCGGAATTCAAATCCTTGAGACGCCAAAGGCTCAGGAAGAGGAAAAAACCGCGAAGACTACGACTCAACTACGCGAGAACCTCAACGAAACAGCTTTTTTCTATCCTGCTTTAACGGCCGATAAGAACGGAAATATAAACGTAAAATTCACCCTTCCGGAGAGCGTAACCATGTGGAAGTTCATAGGATTAGCACACGATTCCGATATTAAATATGGCATATTGGAGGACGAGGCGGTAGCTCAAAAGACCGTAATGGTACAACCTAACATGCCAAGATTTTTGCGTCAAGGCGATAAGGGAGAAATCAATGCACGTCTGTCTAATACTTCTGATAAGGCTGTAAAGGGCAAAGCGACGCTGCAAATTATCGATCCAGAGACGGAGAAAGTGCTTACCGAAGTGGTAAAAGACTTCAATGTGGAGGCTAAAAAGACAGCTAACGTTAACTTCACCGTAACTCCTAAGAATTTCATGGAAGGTCGAGGCCTCAACTCTTCATTGTTGATTTGCCGTACAATGGTAGAAGGTCGTGGCTTCAGCGATGGCGAACAGCACTACCTACTCATCATGCCTGAGCAGGAAATAGTGACCAATACGTACGCTTTCTCACAAATAGGAGCAGGTGTAAAAAACGTGGATTTGACGAAATTAGCACCTATCGACAAGGATGTGAAGTTGACTATAGAGTATACCAACAATCCAGAATGGTTGATGATACAGGCATTACCCACCGTCAGCAACACACGTGACGACGACGCTATCAGTTTAGCGGCTGCCTATTATGCCAATAGTTTAGCAACACATATTGTATATTCAGACTCTGCTATCAGCCGCGTCATCAAGCAATGGAAGATAGAAAACAACAGCCAACAGAAGAGTAAGTTGATGCAGAATGAAGAATTAAAGACGCTGGCATTGGATGAAACGCCATGGTTGACAGATGCTAAGAACGAGACGGAGCAACAACAGTTGCTTGCTGACTACTTGGATGAGTCGCAATTGGAGAAACGCCAGACCATCGTATTGAAAAAATTAAGCGGTCTGCAGAACCCCGATGGCTCATGGAGTTGGTGGCCCGGCATGCGAGGGAGTCGTTATGTGACGGCCGAAGTGACCAAGATGCTGGCTCGTCTCTGCACTGTGACACTCGACCAAGAGGCTTTTAGGCTTATCACAAAGTCTATTACGTATTTGGATAAAAAGATCCAAGAAGAATACGACTATATGATGGCGGAACGAAAACGCGGTGTTAAGATAGATGAGCCGAGCGAAATGACAATAGAGACACTCTATATCAAGTCGCTGTTGAAAAACCTTGGACGCCAAGGAGGAGAAGCACAAGCTTACATGTTGAAGCAGATTGCCGCCTCATCGGCCGATTATACCATCTATGGAAAGGCCAACACAGCCGTCATTTTGGCTCGAAACGGATATAAGAAACAGGCAGAGACCAATCTCAAGAGCCTGAATGAATACAGTGTTTATAAGGAAGAAATGGGACGATATTACGACTCTAGAAATGCTTGCTACAGCTGGTTCGACTACAAGATTCCTACAGAGGTAGCTGCCATAGAAGCTTTCCATTTGCTTCATCCCACTGAAAAGCAGACTATCAACGACATGCAACGCTGGCTCTTGCAATGCAAACGTACCCAAAGTTGGGACACTCCTATCAATGCTGTTAATGCTATTTACGCATTTACACTTGGCTCTAATCCTGCCAAAGGGCTATCCGCATTCAAGATAGACGCTACACCTGCCACACTCTCCATTGATGGTACAGCGCTCGAAGCAAAGCCTTCGACTGCAACCGGATATGTGAAAATGATGAAAGAGGGCAAAACGATGAAGACATTCACGGTTGAAAAGCAGGTCGAAGGCACTAGTTGGGGTGCACTATACGCCCAGTTTACCCAAAACACAATAGACATCCAAGCTGCAAGTATGGGTATTCAGGTGAAACGAGAAATCGTTGCTCCCCGGTCTACCCCATTGAAAGTAGGCGACAAGATAAAGATTCGTATCACGATAATTGCCGATCGTGACTATGACTTTGTACAAGTACAAGATAAGCGTGCCGCCTGCCTAGAGCCTGTCAAACAACTTAGTGGCTATCGTTGGGGCTATTATTGTGCCCCACGCGACAATACTACGAACTATTATTTTGACCAATTGGCTAAAGGCACACACATCGTAGAAACCGAATACTACATCGACCGTGCCGGCGAATACCAAACGGGGCTGTGCACTGTACAATGTGCTTATGCTCCCGAATATAGCGGACGAGCTACGGCCAAATCCCTACATATTAAATAAGAAAACAAGCGAATGAATAAAAAAACAATGATAACAGCGTTGTTCATGATGGCCTCTTTAGGTCTTCAGGCACAACAGATTACCGCTGATCGTAATGAGTTGAACATGGGACAGGTGCTCTTTCGTACTCCCTCAACAGTGGAATTCAAACTAAAGAATACAGGAACGACAGAATTACGAATAGAAAAAGTACTGTCGGATTGTGGTTGTACACAAGTAAAATTCCCAATCAACGGCATCGCACCTGGTGCAGCATTCAGTGTAAAAGCTACTTACGATGCCAAGCAACTGGGACATTTCCAAAAACAGATTGGTATCTATGCAGCTGGTGGAACGACTCCTACCATGCTCACCTTAAAGGGTGTCGTGGTGGCACAATTGACCTCTTTTGCCGGAACATATCCCATTGAACTCGGCCAATTGCACACCGACATTGGCGATATAGAGTTCGACGACGTGAATAGAGGGGATACCCCGATTCAGAAGATACATATTTATAATAGCACCGATCGCACGGCTGAGCCGGTCATGATGCATTTACCGAACTATCTGAAAGCCGAGGTTGCTCCATCGCGCATTGCTCCGGGACATACTGGAGTGGCTACCGTGACACTCAATTCACGCTTGGTGCGCGATTTAGGACTTAATCAGACAACTATTTACCTAGGCTTTATGCCCGGTGATAAGGTGTCTGAAAACAAAGCAATATCTGTTTCTACAGTGTTATTGCCTGACTTTAACCAACTAAATTCGGTCTTCAAGAAAGGCAATCCAGTCTTCTCAGCCTCTGCCACAACACTTAATTTGGGTAGTTTCCAAGGACGGAAGCGTTTGAAAGGAGTCATCGAAATTGAGAATAAGGGAAAAGCTGTACTCGACATTCGGCAGTTACAAATGTTCACCGCCGGCATAGAAGTGGCGCTGAACAAAACCAAGATTGCTCCCGGAGAGAAGACGAAACTCAAGATTACAGGCGTGGCCGACCTGTTACGAAAGGTTCGTACCAAACCACGCGTATTGATGATAACCAACGACCCAAAACATTCGAAGGTGATTATCAATATTGATTACAAACTATAGAAAGAAGTTACATGTTGCAAATAGAAATAGATAATGGCAGTGGATTCTGTTTTGGAGTCACCACAGCCATCCAAAAAGCCGAAGAAGAGCTGGCTTCCGGCAAGACGCTTTACTGTCTTGGCGATATTGTACACAATGGGATGGAAGTGGAACGCTTGCACGAGCGCGGCCTCATTACAATTGATCACGACCAGTTGCGCAACCTTCATGATGTAAAAGTGCTACTCCGTGCCCACGGAGAACCGCCCGAAACCTATGAGATAGCACGGCGTAACAACATCGAAATCATAGATGCTACCTGTCCCGTGGTACTACAATTACAGCGCCGAATCAAGAAACAACACGATAACAACGAAGACAATGCGCAGACTGTTATCTTTGGAAAAAATGGTCATGCCGAAGTTTTGGGACTTGTAGGACAAACCCATGACAAGGCCATTGTGATAGAGAAGTTTGAAGATGTGAAAAAGTTGGACTTCTCACGCGACATCTATCTGTACTCACAAACAACAAAGAGTCTCGACGAATTTCACCGAATCATCGACTACCTACAGACTCACATGCAAGATGGAGCAACCTTTAAGAGCTTCGACACCATCTGCCGACAGGTGGCCAATCGCATGCCCAACATCGCCACATTTGCCACACGCCACGATGTTATCCTCTTTGTCAGTGGGCGAAAGAGCTCCAACGGCAAAGTATTATTCAAGCAATGCCAGAATATCAATCCCAACAGCCATCAAATAGAACGAGCCGAAGAGATTGAAATGAGTTGGTTTGAAGGTATCAAAACTGTCGGTATATGTGGTGCAACAAGCACACCGAAGTGGCTGATGGAAGAATGTAGGGACTATATTCTACGACACTTAGAAACGAAATAAACACAAAAGAGCGAGATATAGCCTATCAAACTATATCTCGCTCTTTCCTCATTTGTCGATATTATGTATAAAAGAAAAGAGGTTAACTCGTTGTATTGACAACTTGTTAACCTCTTTCTTGTTGGGATACTCGGACTCGAACCAAGAATGACAGGACCAGAATCTGTAGTGTTACCATTACACCATATCCCAATTTATTCGCAACTCAAAAGTCCATTTCCGAATTGCGATGCAAAGGTATGCGTTTTTTTTGAATCCGCAAAATTTTCATTCAACTTTTTCATTCAGTTTGTTTGGGGTAGAGTCAAACGCAGAGTCAACCAGCATCATATTCACCAACGAACTAACATATCGCAAATCTACTCATAGAAGCACTTTGTTAAACAAATACAAAAAAGCTTGTAAAAAAGAGATATTTACGTATTTTTGTAGTTCAAAAAAGCCCTGACACAACTGCAATTCATTTAAAATAGTAAACACAATATATCATGAAAAAACTAAAAATCGCCAGCATCATATCAGCTTTTTACTTGTTACCATTGGCTGGACATGCTCAAAAAGTAACCGTTACCGTCACAAACGAATTACCTACACAACGACAAGAGCTCGTGGAAGTATCTTACGACAGCATCGTCAAGCACATCACTCCCGGACAATACGAGTCTATCATCGTAAAAAATGCATTTGGACAGCAGATAACATACCAAATTACACATGACAGGAAACTCCTTTTTGATGTAGAAATCTTGCCTCTTGGCAAAGCCATATTCACGGTTGAGAAAGGTATTCCCCACCCCATGAAAGCATGGGTATATGGGAAATTCTACCGCGAGCGAGTAGATGACATTACATGGGAAAACGATAGAGGTATCTATCGCGTATACGGACCGGCACTACAAAAGACCGGCGAACGCGCTTTCGGTATTGATGTTTGGACGAAAAATACATCTGAGCTTGTCGTCAAAGACCGCTACACGCAGGCCTTAGACGGTACGACCCGCCAACAAAAACTCCTCAGAGAGGGGAAAAAGGAACAAGCCGAGGCTATCAGATTGGCTACAACGTTCCACTTAGACCAAGGAAACGGTATGGATTGTTACAATGTTGGTCCGACATTAGGATGTGGCACCCCGGCTCTTATGAGCAAAGGCGAACTCATCTTCCCCTATTGTTTCAAAGACTACGATATACTAGACAACGGTCCATTGCGCTTTACACTGGCTCTCACATACGAGACCAAGAAGATCGGTGACAACGACCAAGTGACCGAACATCGCATCATCAGCCTTGACAAGGGCTCAAACTATAATAAGATGACAGTGTGGTACGACGGTCTACAAAAGCCTATGGACATGGCAGCTGGCATTGTAGTGCACTCTACCGACAAACGCGACATGATGTTAGGTAAAGACTACCTACTATATGTAGACCCTACGGATGCACCGGAGAAGCATAACTTCCAGATCTATACAGGCATCCTGTTCCCTCAAAGTGCCCAAACAAAGTATCTCCCCAAGACCAATAGCGACAAAGGATATGAAGGCCATGTAGTAGGTATCGTGAAGAAATTGCAGAACAATGCACGTTATACCTACTATTTCGGTAGTGCATGGAGTAACTACGATGTCCGTACACAAACCGAATGGCAACTCAGAAGTGAGGAATATATGGCCGCTTTAAAGAGCCCACTCAAGGTTGTCATTCAATAATTACGCAGTTCACTACATGAAAAGACTCTCTCTCCTATTCCTATCAATACTCCTGTTAGCAACATCGCTATCAGCTCAAAACATCACTTTCAAGCATTTGATGCCTGAGAACGGTTTGTCGCAAGTATCTGTAAATAGTGTCTGTGTAGACTCATTGGGCATGATATGGATTGCAACACGCGAGGGATTGAATTACTATAATGGTAAGACCATCACCGTATATCGCAAAAAGAAAGGGGAGCCACATTCGCTTTTTTGTAACACCGTAAGCCGGGTTATATCCGACGGACACAGAAGACTATATCTGCAATGTACCGAAGGACTGGCCATGATGGACATTTCTACCCGACGATTTAAGACCATCAATCACGCACCTGTAAGTGCTATCAAATTCAACAAACAATTATATGTAGGCATAGAGAATACCGTCTATACCTATGATCATGATCTCCAGCATACTATATTTACCGTTCTTCCCGATAATACCACCATCAGCAACATCGGATTCGACGGCCAAGGCAATATGCTGATTGGCACAAAAAACAGAGGGGTATACCGCAGAACAAAGCGTGGAAAGCTAGAACACATCATCCAAAGGGGAAGTATCATTGATATTTATACCGACAAAGAACGTGAGACGTGGATTGGTAGTTGGGCCGACGGCATGTATCGGATAAGCGCTGACGGGCGCATCAGAAATATAAGAGCAGAAGACCATACCGGCTTGCAGAGCAATTTTGTACGTACATTCTGCCAAGATAACTTAGGATATGTATGGATTGGTACATTCAGGGGACTACAGCGATTTGATAAAGGCAATGGTACTTTCCTACTCTATAATGCCGATGACAAGGCCGGGAGCCTGACAAATGCTTCTATTTGGAGTATAGCCAAAGACTCACAAGGTACACTATGGATGGGTACATACTTCGGTGGAGTGAACTATTTCAACCCGGAATATGAAATATACAACTACTTCAGAGAGGGCAAAAGCCCTGCTGACGGACTAAGTAGTCCTATCGTAGGAAGTATGACAGAAGATGACCAAAACCACATATGGATATGTACGGAAGGTGGCGGTCTTAACATGTACGATCGAAATACCGGAAAGATAAAATGGTTCTCGCTACCTTCTACCCCCAATAACATTGCACATAATAACCTCAAATCCATATACTACGACAGAAAAAGACAATGCCTGTGGACAGGAACACACTTGGGCGGTCTTAACAGAATGGACTTGAATTCAGGCAAAATAACCAACTATAGTCGCCGAGAGGGTGACTCTCACTCCCTACCCTCTAACATCGTAAGAGACATCGTGCCCTATGGCAACAAGCTGATACTCGCCACACAGAATGGAGTTTGCCTCTTTACGCCGGAGACTGGCAAGTGTACACCACTGCTGAAACGAAATAAATTCAGTAAGCATATATCGGTTATACCGTGTATTACCATTGATAAGAAGCAGCAACTTTGGATAGGAACAGAACGAGACGGTGTGTTCTGCTATGACATGAGGAAGCAAATGTTGTATTGGTATCGACACAATGAGCATAATCAACATTCGCTCAGTAGCAACAATATCAATAAAATCTACACCGACCGACAGGGAAACGTGTGGATATGCACATCAGGTACAGGTATAGACAGATACATTCCGCAGACCAACAACTTTGAAAATTATGATTCTAATAAAAACGGATTGGCAAGTGATTGTGTCTATTCCATCTGCGAATCGTCGGTATCCACCAACAAGATGTTGGTCATTACCAATCAAGGTTACTCCGAACTCAATCTCAAAGAAAAACATTTCCAAAACTTCGGAAGAGATAACGGATTCCCCTTATCGGCCGTCAATGAGCGTGCACTCTATGTAAATAGAGACGGCCAGGTATTCTTGGGTGGTGTCAATGGTATGCTATTCTTCAACGAGAAGCTGTTGCACAATATTTCAAAAAAATACAATATAGAATTTGGCAAACTCTTCGTCAATGGCAAAGAGGTGAGCCCTCAAGACGAAACAGGATTGTTAGAGCATGCATTGGAATACACTTCTAAACTTATACTGAAGAATAATGTGAAAATGTTCGCTATCGAGATAGCCAATTCAAACCACATAGAAGACAACCGTGCACAGCTAGTCTATCAGCTAGAAGGTTACTCTAAGACATGGAATGAACTGCATGAGGGACAATCGGTAGTAAGCTTCACCAACTTGAATCCGGGCAGCTATACCTTAATCTGTAAATCGTCGAGACCGGAGATACAAGCGGCAAAACTTGAGATTCGTATTCTACCGCCATGGTATAAGACATGGTGGGCCTATTTGGCATATTCATTTATTCTCTTTTTTATCATCTGGTATCTCACCAGCAACTATCTAGAACGTGTCAAGCTATACGCCTCTTTGAAGTACGAACGTAAACGAGCGTCGGACATAGAAGAGATGAATCAGTCAAAACTGCGATTCTTTACGAACATCTCACACGAGATACGAAACCCGCTTACGGTCATTATCGGGTTGTCGGAAAGTATGCTTGGTATGGACACGTTCAGTCCTAGAGTGTATTCAAAACTCCTCAGCATACACAAAAGTAGCATGCAACTAAGAGACTTTATCACGGAATTGCTCGACTTCAGAAAGCAGGAACAAGGCAAGATGGTGATACATCCCGTGGAATTGGACTTAACCTCACTTATTTACGAGACCTTCCTCATCTATCGGGAATATGGCGTAGCCAAGGGTATCGAAGTGAGATTGCAATGCGATGCGGAACATATTATTGCTAAGCTCGACTTGCTACAAATGAAAAAAGTAATCAACAATCTGTTGGCCAACGCCATCAAGCACACTCCACAAGGCGGAGAGGTGTCGATAGCACTATCTGCCAACGAAACAACTTTCACCCTATCTGTGAATAATCCGGGCAATCCTATTCCTACCGAACAAATAGAAAAGATATTCGACCGTTTCTATCAGGTAGAACAATTGGAATTATCATCACGCGAACTAGGCACCGGTATCGGACTGGCACTTGTCAAAGGTATCGTAGAATTGCATCAAGGAAAGATACATGTAACAAGTGACGAAGCCAACGGTACCTCTTTTATCATAGAAATTCCAAAAGGAGAGGTTACCGGACAACAGCAATTAATGGTTCAGACACTCCCTGTAGAGACCACCATGATAGCCGATAAGGAAGTAGAGCAAATCGTAGAAAAGCCCGAAGAGACTGCCACTATCCTTATTGTTGAAGACAACGAAACTCTCCTCACAATGCTTCTAGACTTATTCCGTCCTTATTATAAAGTGGTGACGGCACAAGATGGCGAACAAGGATTAGTCGCAGTCAAAGAGACGATGCCTGATATTGTATTGACAGATTTGGTCATGCCCAAAATGCTGGGTACCGAACTTTGTCGCTCTATCAAGCGTAATCCGGAGATATGCCATATCCCTGTGGTGCTGTTAACGGCTCGTACATCTGTCGACAACCAAGTAGAGAGCCTCAAGATAGGCGCCGATGACTATATCACTAAACCTTTCGTAGCTAGTATCTTATTGGCGCGATGCAATAATCTCATCAATAATCGTAGAATGTTACAGCAACGCTTCTCTAAATCAGCAGAACAACAGCCCGATATGCTAGCCACCAACGAAATAGATAAGCAGCTATTAGAGCGTGCACTCAAGTTGATAGAGGAAAACTACACCGATCCAAGTTTCAATGTAGACAAATTTGCACGCGAGATTGGTATGTCGAGAACAGCCTTATTCAACAAGTGGAAAAGCCTTACCTCAGACACTCCGATGAGTTTCATACAGTCTTACCGCCTGAAGAAAGCCGCCCACATGTTGAAGACAAGATCCAACCTTTCCATTGCAGAAGTAAGCGATAAAAACGGCTTTTCATCTGCTCGTTATTTCTGTAAATGCTTCAAAGACTTCTACCACATTATGCCTTCGAAGTATAGAACAGAAGATACTGATAATTAGGCAATTGTATTAATTTTGAGTCTTTTTGTACTTTTTCGTCACAGATATTTTTTGATACGCGCGAATAAAGAAGTAAATTTGCGATAACCATAATAACTTCACGCATAGATTCTAGCCAATATATAGGCTATGTCTTAAAAATATTAAAACCTAATACGAGGATTGGTAACCTACCACTATCAAATAATCGTATCAAAATATCATTCTGTTATGATTCGGAGTCTAATTATCTTGTTGGCATTCATTATCAATTCCACCCCGTCTATGGCAAAGGATGTGGAGGTGAGACAATTATTGTCGTTTGAGAACAAGAAAGACTTAAGTGATATTCAAACCTCAAAATCAAAGGTCGAAATTTCATCTAACCACTTCAAGCATGGTGCTAACTCCATGCACTGGAAGTTTAAAGCGAATGGTGTACTGAGCCTCTCAAAGAATATCGAGTTTCAACCTAAGGACGTAACCGGCAAAGACACCTACCTCTCGGCATTCATTGTATGGGTTTATAATGAGAAACCACAGAATACACTGATTCGCTTTTCATTTCTGAAAGATGGTAAGTCATGTTGTTCTTTTCCTATGAACATCAATTTTAAGGGATGGCGTGGTGTATGGGTATGCTACGAACGCGATATGGAAGGAACTCCTCAAATAGGGATGAACGAACTACGTGTAGAAGCTCCAAAGACTGCCGGCGACTTATATTTCGATCACATGATATTGGCAACCAAGGTAGATGCTCGTCAGCAAACTGCCGACATACAAGTACCTTTTGTCAATAAGGATACGAAAAACCATTGGTTACAGATATACAATAACTCTCTCAAAAAGCCTCAAACATCATTTTCAACACTCACCTCATCGCAAGTGAATGACATTAGAATGATGGAAAAACGTTTCTTGGATATTATCTACAGTCCCGGAAAACTATCTTCCAAGTCTATGGAGCATATGCGGAAACAATATGAGAAATACCACATTGAACGCAGAAACGGTCATATAGTAGGTACACCTATCTACTTTGTACGCCACTCGGAAGCCTACGAGCGCTTGCTCCCCCAATGGGATAAAAACCTATTCATCAAAGCCGGAGTAGAGATGGGAAACTATTTCAAGTTGATGAATCAGATTGCAACAGCTTACCATCATGCCACTTCAGCAGAACAAAAAGACGAATTAAAAGGCATGTTCCTCAATATGTACGACCATATTACTGACCAAGGAGTTGTGTATGGTAGTTGTTGGGGAAACATCCATCATTATGGTTACAGCCTACGACAAATGTTCCCGGCCTATTATCTCATGAGAGGTGTACTCAGAGAAAGTGGCCGTTCGCATGAAGCCGAGCAAACCTTGCTATGGTATGCACAGACCAATTCGCTCTATGACATACCTACAGCCCCCGGTTCGGACATGGATACATTTAATACAGAAGCCATTGGTTGCATGGCAAGCATACTGATGATGGAAGACTGTCCGGAGAAAGTAGGGCGTCTACAGGCCTTCAGTAGTTGGTTGAGCAATGGTTGTCTGCCGGCAGACGGATTAAGAGATGCGTTTAAAGTAGATGGAAGTGCCTATCACCACTGCCACCATTATCCCGCATACGCTATCGGTGGATTGAGTGGAATTACTCAAATGGCCTACATATTGAAACAAACCTCGTTCAAAATGGGGGCAGAAGCACATCGCACCGTATGCCAAGCCCTACTGGCCATGCGATTCTATTGCAATAAGCGTCACTTTCCTTTAACCATGTCTGGTCGCCATCCTGACGGATTGGGAGAGTTGATTCCGGAACACTATGCCCTTATGGCAATGGTTGGAAATCCTGAGAACGACGAAAAAATAGACACGACTATGGCTGCTGCCTATCTGAGATTAACTCAGCCCAAAAAATCATATTTAGAAAAGCAAATATGGAAAACACTTCAAGCTAAAGGCTTCAAAGCAGAACAAGCTCCACAAGGCAACTGGTCGATGCCATACGCTTGTGCTTCCATCCATCGCAGAGGAGAATGGGCGGCTGTAGCTGTAGGCCATTCAAGATACCTTTGGGCAGCCGAACATTACAACAAAGAGAATCTTTATGGACGCTATTTGGCGCATGGAAGCCTACAACTATTGACAAGTAAAGAAGGCGATGTGACTCCAACAACAAGTGGTTGGCAAGAAGCGGGATTCGACTGGGCGCATATTCCCGGAACTACGACTACTATCTTACCACTAGACTTATTGAAAGCCAAAATATACAATGTAGATAGATTCTCAGGCTTAGAAGAGATGTTACTATCCGACCAAAGCTTCGCAGGCGGACTCTCACAACAAGGGCGAAATGGTAACTTTGGGATGATACTACATGAGAATGAGAAGTATAATGGTACATTGTGGGCTCATAAATCTTTCCACTTTATTGACGGAATGATAGTCTGTGTAGGGTCAAATATCAAGAATAAGGTTGCGGAATATCCAACAGAGACCACTATATTTCAGCAAGTGGCAACTACAGCTGCCCAACATGACTATTGGAATCAAGTCTCTACAGCAGGCCATACTTATCTTGATGCTTTGTCAACAGGCTACTATTGCCCCAACAGTGTAAGCCTACGAAAGAATTTTCCACAGCTATCACGCACAGAAGATACAGACGAGGAGACGAAAGGCGACTGGGTATCACTCGTTATTGAGCATGGCATGGCACCACAGAATGCACAATACCAATATGTGATATTGCCAAACACGACACCCCAAAAGCTAGAGACCTTTGCCAAAGCGCCCACTTATGAGATGCTGAAGCAAGATAGTATTGCCCATATTGTTCGTTCTAAAGCACAGCATACAGACTCATATGTCATTTGGAAAGCGACTACGACCCCACTTCCGGGAGACTTGGTTCGCAGTGTTGACACCCCATGTTTGCTCATGACCAACACTCAAAAGCCTAGTCAACTGACCCTTACCATCGCACAACCCGACTTGGCTTTATATCGTGGCAAGAGCGATGAGCAATATGATGAACATGGAAAATGGATAGAACGTAGTGTCTATTCGCGTTCATGGCCAAAAAACAAAAGCCAAATAGTGCCTGTAACACTAACCATCAATGGAAAATGGGCACTTCAAAAACCTTTGAACAAAGTTAAAACAACGATACAGCAAAACACTACAACGATTCTTATTGAAACGCAAGATGGTGCAAGCTATGATTTAGAATTCATCAAACAATAAATAGTTAATCAACCATGCAAAAATTACTATCACTTGGACTAACAGTCTTCTTTTCCCTCTCTGTCTTCTCAAGAGAGGCAAATAACACGTGGATTAAAAAAGACATTCAATTTGCCGACAAGCAATATGGACTCATGGTAGACAACATTTCAAAGGTTCAACCACTCGCTCTACCAAAGACATATAATTACTCTAAGCAGCAAGTCGTGTATATTCCTACCGACGATTGGTGCTCCGGATTCCCAGCAGGATGTATGTGGTATCTGTACAATCTTACCAACAAAACAAGTTGGAAGAACCACGCAGAACAGTATACACTCATCCTTGACTCCATCAAATATCTGACATGGCACCACGATGTGGGCTTCATGATCGGGTCAAGTTATCTCAATGGCTATCGCCTCGGAGGCCATAAGGAATATAAAGATGTCATAGTACAAACAGCAAAGTCGCTTTGTACTAGATTCAGACCTAAAGCCGGCGTCATTCAATCATGGAATACAGACCGCGGATGGCAGTCACAACGCGGTTGGAAATGCCCTGTCATCATCGACAACATGATGAATTTGGAACTCCTATTCGAAGCTACCAAACTATCTGGAGACTCTACTTTTTGGAATATTGCCGTATCTCACGCCAATACAACATTGAAAAATCACTTCCGTAAGAATGCGAGTTGCTACCATGTCGTTGACTATGATGATGCTACGGGAAAGGTGCGTCGTCGTGTAACCGCACAAGGATATGCCGACGAATCAGCATGGGCTCGCGGACAGGCATGGGCCATTTATGGTTTCACCGTTTGCTATCGATACACCAAAGACAGTCGTTATCTCGACTTGGCAGAGCGTACACTCAACTTCGTTCTGCACGATAAGCACATGCCGAAAGACTTGATTCCATACTGGGATTATAATGCTCCGGAGATTCCTAACGAACCGAGAGATGTCTCTGCAGCCGCTTGTATAGCTTCAGCTCTTTACGAGATGGAGCAATATGCACCTAACAAAGGGTATGCCAAGATTGCCGATAAGATGATGAAAAGCCTTTCTACACCGGCTTATCGCTCTGCCATAGGAGCAAATGGATGCTTCTTACTGATGCATTCTGTTGGTAGTATACCTCATAACAACGAAATCGATGTGCCTTTGAACTATGCTGATTACTACTTCTTGGAAGCATTAAGCAGAAAAGTAGAAGCTACAAGCAATAACATGAAGCATTAACTTATAATCTATTCAATATGCATTACCATTCATTGAAACACCATATATCTATCTTTATCGGATTAGGGCTGTCGCTTAGTGCTTATGCACAAGACGACAATCACTATTGGACTGAATTCAAAGCCAATCCTACAAGTAGTGCTATCTTGGACTATTCTTATGCTGGCTATAAACGTGGAGAGAAAGTTCCTCCTACAATTGCAGAACTCAAAGCCCAAGGATATACAGAATATGACGTCACCAAAGAGGGATTAATACCCGATGATGGGAAGTCGGATCGCACAGCTTTTGAAGCACTTATCAAGAAACTTGGGAAAAAAAATCTAGCTAAAGTTATCATCTACTTTCCTAAAGGACATTATATACTGCATGATAAAGATGATAACTTTAAGAAAGTTGGTAAGATGCATTCCAAACCTATTATAATAAATATGGGCGGTTTTGTTATCCGAGGAGATGGTAAGGATCAAACTTTCATTGAGATGAAAGATCCAAATTTACCTGAAAACGAAAAAGTCATGTATAGTTCTAAAATGATGTTGCAGGTAAAAAACAATGGTAAAAAAGATAATGACATTATTAAATACGGTGATGTTATAGCTGATTCAAAGAAAGGGTCACATTCGATTACTCTAGACGATGTAAGTCAAATAAAGCCTAATCAATGGGTCTGGCTCAAACTTGTGAATAATAATGATGATGTCATTGATGAGGAATTACATCCCTGCCAGCGTGAGCCTTCAATGAAAAACCTTATCGATATAGGTGTTCAAGTAAATGAATACCATGTTGTTGAATCTGTCAACGGCAATGTTGTAACGTTCAAAGAACCCATTATGCACGAGGTAAAAGAAAATTGGGGATGGATATTACAAGAATATCCACATTATGAAGAAGTGGGTATTGAGGATCTTACATTCATTGGACATGCTCGTGATAAGTTTAAACATCATGGCTCTTGGGAGGACGATGGAGCCTATAAACCCCTTAATTTGATGCGCTTGACAGATTCTTGGGTAAGACGAGTTAGATTTGAGAGTGTCAGCGAAGCACTCACTTTTGAACAATGTGCCAATACAAGTGCTTACGAGATTGAGATTTCCGGTAATCGTGGACACTCTGCGGTACGCGCACAAAACAGTACACGTGCATTCATAGGAAACGTATATGACCACTCTGATGGTTATTATGTAGAGCAAGATTATCAGACGCATTACGATGGTTTAGGTCAATATCATGCATGCGGCGTATCTAAACAAAGCATTGGATGTGTAATTTGGAACTGCGATTGGGGTAAAGATGCTTGCTTTGAAAGCCATGCCACACAGCCTCGCGCTACCCTTATTGATGTATGTAAAGGTGGATTTATGCCTAGAAGAATGGGAGGAGATAAGAACCAATTGCCTAATCACTTAGACGATTTAGTGATTTGGAACTTTGAATCAAAGGAAACTCAGACCAAGGATTTCAGTATCTTTAATTGGTGGAATAAAGGTAACGTATGGGTCAAAGTGATGCCTCCAATGGTCGTTGGATTCCATGGACATCTTATCACCTTTGCTGAAGACCAAATGAAATGTAACGAAAGCTATGGCACAGCTGTTAATCCTCGCTCGCTATACTTAGCTCAATTGGAGCGCCGTCTAGGTAAAGACAACGTATGGATGAAACAAATCACCACTGGTATAGAGACACCTCAAATATTCAGACCAACCGAAGAGTTGAATAAAGGTATCTACACACTGAAGGGAGAAAAACTGAATGTAGATGCCAAACAACTACCACAGGGTATCTATATCATCAATGGAAAGAAGACCTTAATTCACTAATAATCGTGTAGCATTACATAAATACATGATTCTAACAATCAAGAACTGACATGAAAAATATTATTAAATATTCGCTTCTTACCTTGATGCTACTCTGTAGTATATCAAGCAAAGCTTATACAGAAAGGAATTTGCTAGAGCGTCAAATCTCTAAAGAAGCATTGAAAGAAGCACTTGTAATGAACCAAAAGTGGGTTCCTTATCCAACTTATAGTGATAGAGCAGGATGGGATAAACTCTTCGGTGCATCCAAAGAGGCTGCCATCAAGCGCGGCAAACGCTATCTCAATTATGAATGGAGAGTTATAAAGGCAACCGATTACCTAGAATACAGCAAGACAGGCAACCGTAGCTCTATGCAAGAACCAAACACTAGCAATAACTCAGCTATCTCCGCTTTGATGATAGCAGAACTTGCTGAGGGCAAAGGTCGCTTCATACCCCAACTCATCAATGGTGTATACTTCACCTGCGAACGGGCTTCGTGGGTACTTTCAGCCCATTTGAGCAGTCTACAAAAGTCACATTCTCCTCTTCCATCCATCGATGAAGAAATTATAGACCTTGGTAGCGGCGAGGTAGGAGCCATGATGTCGTGGATTTATCACTTCTTCCACAGCGAGTTTGATAAGGTGGATAAGACGATAGCACCACGCTTGAAGTATGAGATTATACAACGCCAATTGCTTCCATTCATCCACAATAACGACTTATGGTGGATGGCTCGTAATTATAAGAAAGGAAGCCTACTCAACAATTGGACCCCTTGGTGCAACTTCAATGTGCTCCAAAGCTACATGTTAATAGAAAACGACCGTGACAAACTGGCCAATGCTGTATACTTAACAATAGAGTCTGTAGACAAATTTCTCAACTATATCAAACAAGACGGAGCCTGTGAAGAAGGCCCATCTTATTGGGGGCATGCTTCCGGAAAGTTCTTTGATTACATCGAACTACTCCGTATGAGTACCGGTGGAAAGCTAGATGTGACGCACGAACCAATGGTGCGTAACATGGGCGAGTATATCGTTCGAAGCTACGTAGGTAATAATTATGTCGTCAACTTTGCCGATGCATCAGCCAAAGCCGACTTAGCTTACATTCCAACAGTCTTCCGCTATGGTAAAGGTGTAGGCAGCCAGCTCATGGAAAAGTTCGCAGCTTACCTTGATAAGAAGAGCACAAAGACCGAAGAACAAGGTCGCTACCTTTCTTCTGGCACCGATGTTTACCGCATGTTGGCTACACTTTCCATCAAGGAAGAGTTGAAAGCTACTGAGGGAACACTCAACCATCCAGCCTATACGTGGTATCCCGAAACCGAATTTTGCTACCTAACAAACAAGAACAAGATGTTCCTTGCCATGAAAGGTGGCTTTAACAACGAGAGTCATAACCACAATGATGTAGGTACATTCTCTTTCTATATCAACTCTACTCCAATTTTTATTGACGCCGGAGTGGGTACCTATACCAAACAGACTTTCAGTAGCGAGCGTTATAACATATGGACTATGCAGAGCAACTACCATAATCTCCCATTGATTAATGGTGTTCCTCAACATGATGGCACTCAATACAAAGCAACAAACACAGTCTTCAATGCCAAACAAATGCAGTTCAATATAGATATTGCTAAAGCTTATCCAGCTACAGCAGGCGTTAAAACTTGGAACCGCACGTATAAACTTCTGAAGGATAAAGTAATCATCACCGATGCTTTTGAGCTGTCAAATGCAACCGTAGCTAATGAAATCAACTTCATGACATGGGGACAGGTAAACATTTCTAAAGCCGGTATCGTAAGTGTTTCTGTCAAAGGACAAAAGGCTTTTCTGCATTATGATGCCAATATTTTCAGCCCATCAATAGAGACCGTTACCCTTACCGACAAGCGACTCTCTAATGTTTGGGGCAACGAAATATTTAGAGTGACACTCAAAGCAAAAACGGTTACGAATAAAGGAAAATATAATTTCACCATTACTCAATAATAAATCATACCTTATTGATACAATGAATGACAATTATACAAATCTTTAATATATCTATCTTATGAAAAAAATCTACCTGTTAACACTAACATTGTTATCCATCTGTATGACCAGCATGGCTCAACAGAAATGGGATTTTCTCACATTATCAGCAAATGATGAAGCGAACCTCACTGCAGATTGGTCATTTTCCGATCCCTATTATTATAACACAAGCACTAGTGGAAAAGGCATATACGTAGGCCGCTATTCAAAAAAGGGTAAAGACTATAGTCCATTCTTCAATGTAGCAGATTCTGCAGCCAAATATTCTAGCACTGTCGAAGCTAACGGTGTAGAACTCGAAATGACTAAAGGATTGAAATTTGGATTTGCAAATGAGGGTAGTAGACGCTTCCAAGGAAATAATAACAAAGCTTTCCGTATTTACAAAGGGAAAAAAGGCTACGGCATTTACCCACAAATGGCAGGTGCATTCTTCGTTATTCCAAACGTCGCAGTGGGCGATACTGTCATCGTCGTAAGCCGTCCCGGTGGTAAAGATGGTCGTGGACTAACATCAGAAAACCTTACGATTTTAAGTGGTTTTGAATCTACTATAGAACCTAATAATGTCCTCAACAAGGGTGTTTCCAAAGTTAATGGTAACGTTTTAATTGGCTCTATAGGAAAGACCAGTATTTTGTTGAGCGTTGAAGTCAAGAAACCTACAACCGACATCAGCCAATTACGCACTTCCGTAATTGGTCGACCGGAAAATATCTACAATCTAAATGGACAGTTTGTTGGAACAGATTTAAATAAACTTCCTCAAGGTGTATATATACAATACGGCAAGAAAGTCATTAAAAAATAATTATTAAGTATCATCAATATGATTCTCGAACAAATTTCCAGCTACATCATCAGCCTTGGCGCAAGCGTCATGATGCCTATTCTTTTCACGATTATAGGCATCTGTATCGGTTTGCGTCCGGGAAAATCTCTACAATCCGGCCTCTATGTGGGAGTCGGATTTGTTGGTCTTGGTATCGTTACCGGACTGCTCACCAGTAATTTCGACGTTCCATTGAAATCGATTGCCAGTATCTACAACCTCCAGTTAGGTGTCTTCGATATGGGTTGGCCGGCAGCAGCCAGCGTGGCTTACAACACCGCAGTGGGAGCTCTCGTCATCCCTGTATGCCTAGGCGTTAATCTCTTAATGCTACTCACTAAGACCACCCGTACCGTTAATATCGACCTTTGGAACTATTGGCACTTTGCATTTATTGGTGCTGTGGTCTACTTTGTCATGGGCGAGAGCTTGTTGTGGGGCTACTTTGCCGCCATCATCTGCTATATCATCACCATGGTTATGGCAGATTTGACAGCCAATAACTTCCAAAAGTATTATGGCAATCTCGATGGTATCTCCATCCCACAACCTTTCTGTCAGAGTTTTGTACCCTTTGCATTGGTTATCAACAAACTCTTAGACAAGATACCGGGATTCAGCCGCCTCGACATTGATGCCGAGGGATTGAAGAAGAAGTTTGGTGTGTTGGGAGAACCACTTGTACTCGGAGTCATCGTCGGAGTACTCATCGGCTACCTCGCACAATCCGATGTAAAAGGCATCCTCACACTAGGTATCATCATGGGAGCGGTAATGGAGTTGATTCCACGCATCACTCGCTTGTTCATAGATGGTCTCTTACCTATCTCTGAGAAAACCAAAACGCTCGTAGAAAAGAAGTTCAACGGCAGACAAGTAAATATCGGTATGAGTCCGGCATTGGTCATCGGACATCCCACAACCCTCGTTGTAAGCTTGCTCCTCATCCCTACCGTACTCTTCCTCGCAGTCATTTTACCCGGCAATCAATTCCTTCCCTTGGCGTCATTAGCCGGTATGTTCTACTTATTCCCAATGGTTCTACCTATTACTAAAGGTAATGTTGTCAAAACATTCATCATTGGTTTGGTGGCACTCACCGTCGGTCTATACTTCGTTACCGACATGGCACCCGACTTCACCATCGCAGCCAATGCCGTATATGCTGCCACACAAGATGCCGCAGCCAAAATTCCAGAAGGCTTTGCAGGCGGTGCTCTCGACTTCGCTTCTTCGCTATTTGGCTGGTGTATCTACAAACTTACATGCCATACAGCCTATATCGGGGCAGCAATATTAGTTATTATTGCTGTCGTTTTGATGTTTATCAACAGACGTAGAATCCTACAAGAAGAGAAAGAATCAGTCAGTAAATCCAATTAATCAATTATAAAATTATGAAGAAAACATTCCTATTACTCTCGTTCGCTTTCATGGCTATCACCCTGATGGCGCAAAATAGCTATACCCACTATGAGGTAAGATATGCCAATCATCCAGAAGATGCCAAGCATTATGATACTCAACGCCTACGCAAGGAGTTCCTTATACAAAAGGTTTTTGCTCCCGGCGAGGTGAACTGGGTGTACTCTATGTACGACAGATTCCTTATTGGTGGAGCTGAGCCCACTGCTACTCCACTGAAACTAGAATCTATCGCCCCACTCCGCACGCAACACTTCCTCGACAATCGCGAAATGGGTATCATCAATATTGGTGGCGAAGGTACCGTCACAGTCGACGGAAAGGCCTATCAGCTAGGCTTCAAAGAGGCACTATATATCGGTCGTGGCGCTCAAGAAATAACCCTCACTTCTAAGAATGCAGCCTCTCCGGCTAAGTTCTATATCAACAGTGCACCTGCCCACACAGCTTATCCCGTGCGTAAAGTGACGTTGAAAGAAGCCAAGATTATCAAAGCCGGTTCTTTGGCCGGTTCAAACGACCGTGTCATCAATCAATTAATTATCGACGGTGTAGCCGGAGTTCGCACCTGCCAGTTGCAGATGGGACTCACAGAATTGAAGACCGGATCAGTTTGGAACACCATGCCTGCCCACACACACTTGCGCCGTATGGAGACCTACTTGTATTTCCAAGTACCTCAAGACCAAATGATTTGCCATCTCATGGGTGAACCACAGGAAACACGTCCTATGTGGCTGAGCAACGAACAGGCCGTTATTTCTCCGCAATGGAGTATCCACTGTGCTGCCGGAACAAGTAATTACAGCTTCATCTGGGGTATGGCTGGTGAGAATCTTGACTATGGCGACATGCAGGTAATCAAGACGAACGACCTGAAATAAATGTTTTATCAGAATTTGAAACCTAACAATCAATCGTTATATGGACACATTTTCAAAAAACTTCTCCCTTGAGGGGAAAGTAGCTTTGATTACAGGAGCAGCCTACGGAATAGGATTTGCCATTGCTGAAGCATATTATAAGGCAGGAGCTAAGATCGCTTTCAACTGCCGCAGTCAAGAACATCTAGACCGTGCATTGGCCGATTATGCAGCCAAAGGCATCGAAGTAAAAGGATATATCGCCGACGTGACCGACGAAAAGCAGGTACGTGAACTCGTAGCAAACGTTGAACATGAGCTAGGAACCATCGATATATTGGTCAACAATGCCGGTATCATCAAGCGCATCCCTATGGAAGAGATGTCGGTAGAAGACTTCCGACAAGTGGTAGACATCGATCTCAATGCTCCATTCATCGTGAGTAAAGCCGTCATTCCGGGCATGAAGAAGAAAGGTGCAGGCAAGATTATCAATATTTGTTCAATGATGAGCGAGCTTGGACGAGAGACCGTATCGGCTTACGCAGCTGCCAAAGGCGGATTAAAGATGCTTACCCGCAATATCTGTTCGGAGTTCGGAGAGCACAATATCCAATGCAACGGTATCGGTCCGGGCTATATCGCCACCCAACAGACAGCACCTTTGCGCGAACGCCAAGCTGATGGAAGCCGTCATCCTTTTGATAGTTTTATCATCAGTAAGACTCCGGCTGCACGCTGGGGAACTCCCGAAGACCTCATGGGTCCCGCTGTCTTCCTTGCATCCAACGCCAGCGACTTCGTCAATGGACACATTTTGTATGTAGACGGTGGCATCCTCGCTTACATCGGTAAGCAACCATAAAATTGTCATCAACGTTTTTTTAAGATTAGGTATACAATTGAGAGGGCTGATTCTATGTGATATAGAGTCAGCCCTTATTATTTTCCGGTCTCCTAAGACAATGGTATCAAAAAGCCCGATTGCCATCTAATATCTCTTTTCCTCGCTTTTTCCTGTTGGCTATACACTCCGCCTCAACCATCGACTCATCATCATGTATCAAGAATACGATTGCTTGTGAATCCGACATGTGTATCCCTACAATCAAGATCTGTCCGAAGGACAACCCATACATAGCCGGTGGTTAAAGCGATAGCATAAACCTCCGGAAAAAGGACAAAATACATGTCTGAGTCTGAAAGACTCCCCATATCAAGATGATACCATATATTAAATATAGACACGGGCAGTCTTATCAGATTGGAACTTTGACTCACAAACAAGCCGGAGACTATCTTCGCTTTCGCTCAACAGTCTCCGGCTATGAATGGGTAGCCCTCCGGGCTATTGTTACTACAATTTGATTCTACAAACGCAATTTCTATAATCCCTATTTATTCTTGAGTTTCTTCACGATTCCTTTGGAATACCAAGGATCATCCACCTCTTTCAATAACTGCGTCATGCGCTTAAACAACTTCTTATAAACAGCTTTATGCGCATTTACATCCAAATTATGCTGCTGATAAGGGTCGTTTTGGTCGTCGAAGAACAATGTTTGTTTCACTCTGTACTTCTTATCTATAAAGATAGCCAGCGTATATTGCGCCGTCTTGATACCTCGTGCCGATGGGAAATAGTCTATTGTCTTGCCCGCAGCATCTTTCTCCCCATTCACATTTTGGATATAGAGAGCTGCATCCGGACGCTTAGCTTTCAAGTTCTCATGACTGAGCAGATCCGAATAATCGCGCCCTTGAACCGTTGATGGAATATCTTTTCCAAGTCCGGCTAAACCCAATACTGTGGGCATAATATCTGGAGAAGACATCAACAATGGGTCTACACGTGGAGTGAGATGTCCCGGATAACGCACGATAAACGGAATGTTCATCGCCTCTGTATACGGTGAATTCTTGGGGTCGTCGGTATTCTGACTACACATGGTCTCTCCGTGGTCTGATGAGAAGATGACAATAGTATTCTTATCAAGCCCAGCTTCCTTCAACGCATCGAGTATCATACCGAACGCACGGTCTACGCCCGACACCGAAGCAAAGTAATATGCTGCCGATTTTACCTTATCCATATGTAGATTTGCATTCGGTCGAATGAGCAAACTATCTATCGGTTTGTTGGCATAGAGTGCATAGTCTTCGGGCATACAGTCGTCCATTGAGCGATAAGGACTGTGAGGCGGGTTCATCGCAACCATCATAAAGAAAGGTTTCTTCGTGTCTCTTACATTGGCTTGATTGCGAATATAGGCTGCAGCCACCTTGGCTTCGTGTATCGGTGACCACTCATGTGGCTCATGTTTCACGCCTTTATTATCCCAATAATGGGGATTCTTATGCTGGTCAAACGTTCCGTAAGAATACCAATAGTTGAATCCGTGGCGGCGCTCTACGGGCGTAAAGGCATCCCACACAGGGTTCGCATCTTGTACATACTGGCCGGGACGATCTGGATCATTCCTCTCCGGACGATCGGTATGCAGCTTTCCGATATAGGCACAATCGTATCCATTGCTACTGAACACGTCGCCTATACAGGTCGTCGACTCGCGAATATAACTATTCGGACGGTCGGAATTGCAATTGAGCGATACACCACTGCGATTTGGATACATGCCCGTTAAAAGACTACCACGGTGCGGACTACTCAAAGGGAAATTGCTTTGAGCCGATGTGAGTACCACCGATTCTCGCGCAAAACGGTCGATATGCGGTGTATGCGTGGGGTCGGCTTTGAAGTTAACATTGTCTCTAAAGCCTTCTTGCGACCAGAAGTTCAGCGCACAATTACGTAATTGGTCGGGAAATACATAGATTACATTGGGGCGATTGTCGGTCTGTGCGGCCGCACACAAAGTGTATGGTGCAAGCATCAGACCACATAATATTTTGTTTGTCTTATTCTTCATTGATAGGTTTATTTATTTAAAATCCATTCACAAGTATCAGATAGTTTTATCTTCTTATCTGCTCCAACAGCCTGAAGCGTATTTTGTCCATCTTGTAATGACACCTGGAACCGGCATACATTCATGGAATCAGGACGCTGTGTAGCCACTTTCTTGCCATTGAGCGACAATGTTACCACCTTGCAATTAGAGAAAACGAGAACCTCGGTTTGGCGATGAGTGCGCTCTTTGGCACGCTTTCCGGCTATATAAACCATTGGTTCGGGATTCCAATTCGCTTTATAGAAAAAGTAAGCATCTTTCTTCGTCTTGCGATCGTGGGTTACCAATCCTTTATCATTGATACCTATGCGGTCGCCTTCGGTACGATGTGCCGCTCCGAAGTCAAACATATTCCACACAAACGTACCCCATACAAATGGACGATGAGAGAGAATATCCCAGTTAGCCATGTGGTAATAAGTCTGCCAATTCTCCGGATGCCACATACTCGTAGGTATCGGTTGCTTCAACGAATCTTGCTGTTGACGGATGCTTGCACCTGCTCCATACTCACTAATACCGATACATAATTTCGGATAGGTGGCATGCATCTTGTCCAAATAAGTGGCTAGTGACTTAGGAGTTGAACCATACCAGCCATCATAACGATTCCACGACATGACATCGGTGATGAAATTCATGTCACCATCTTGATTGCTCGCACAGGTAGTAGGACGTGTATGGTCTTCTTGATGAGCCAAAATATTCAACTCTTTCACATACTCCACGGGGTTGTCACCAAAATATTTCAACTCGTTGAACAGTCCCCATACAAAGATACTAGGATGATTATAGTTCTGTCGAATCAACTCACGCAACTGCTGTTTTCCGTTATCTCGAAAAGCTTTGGTATCTACAAAGCCCTTATCGGCATATCCTCCGGGACCTACAAAGGGTATCTCTGCCCATGCCAAAATGCCGGTCTTATCCATCATATCATAGGTATAAGTAGACTGTGGATAATGAGCTAAGCGCACAGCATTGACACCCATCTCTCGCATAAGAGCCACATCTTCTTCTATATGCTGAGGAGTCAAGGCATTGCCAACAACCGCTCTTTCCTGATGACGGCATACACCATGTAAAGGCAAATGTCTGCCATTGAGGAAGAATCCTTGGTTAGCATCAAAATAATAACTGCGAATGCCTAATGGTTGTTCTACTTCATCTATCTTTCGCTGACCATCCCATAGCGAAATATTGACCCGATACATAAATGGATTGGAGCAACCATTCCATAGTCGAGGCTTATTGATAGTAAAAGGAATATCGAGTGTTTGCAAGTCGGTTTTGGCTGCAATATCCACCGATTTTGTTTCCTTCAAAATCTCTTTCAAACCATCAGAGACGGTCAAGCGCACTTGAGCCTTGCTGATTTCAGCGCTTGAATTGGAGAGAACTACGCGTGCATTGACATGAGCCGAGGCTGCACTGACATGCTCTTGCTGGAGATATACACCCGGCGAGGCATGGTCTAGAGGCGAGATACAAGTCTTCTCGGTCAACAACAACGACACTCCACGATAGATACCACCATAGAAGTTGAAGTCGCCCACCAGTGGCATCACACTCAAATCTTCAGCATTGTTCACACGAACGAGGACTGTATTATCCTTTCCATAGTCAACCTTATCGGTCAACTCGAAGATAAAGGCCGTATAACCACCGCGATGTTCGCCCAAGAACTTGCCATTAATAAAGACGTGAGCCACACTGTTTGCTCCTTCAAAACGGATGAACAAGCGCTTGCCACTCCACTCTTGAGGAATAAAAAACTTCTTGGTATAGTTGCCGATACCACGTTTATAGTCGGGCTTACCACTCAAAGCATCTGTGGCATTCCACGTATGTGGGAGATCAACCAGTGTTCCACTCCCCTTTTGTACCTGATGAGAGAAGCGGAATTGCCACTTTTCGTTTAAGGATTGATAACTACGTTGCGCCTGCATCGGAACAGAATAGCACAACAATACACCAAACAATACAATGCTGCAAAAGCTCTGCAGGGCTGCTGCAAAGCCTTCGCTACGATGCTGCAAGGCCTTGGCAGCCATGCTGCCTCGGCTTTGCAATAAAGTTCTATCATCTATATTCATATCTTACCAATCGGGATTCTGCGTCAAAGCAGAGTTCTTTTCTCTCTCAGGTCCGGGAATAGGCCAGAGATAATCTCTCGATTTTACAGAACGGGTATAACGATATTTTCCTGTAATGTCGCTTTCTTTACGACCGTCGAGTTCTTCAAGTGTCTTCCAACGCTTCATATCGCTGAAACTCAAACCTTCTCCTGCGAACTCAACGGCACGCTCATGACGAATACGCTTGAAGACTTCTTCCTTCGTAGTAGCTTTCAAATAGTCAGGACCACTATTGATTCCAGGCATCTTAACACTAGGACGATTACGTACTTCATTGATAAGTTTCACGGCCTCATCCTGCTGTCCGAGTTCATTCAGGCACTCAGCCTGCATCAACAAAACATCGGCATAACGAATCAATGGGAAGTTGATAGGTGTATGTTGACGGTTGTTGATAGCACCACCCATATTACCTTCGGGTACGAACTTACGCCAAAGATATGTCTCATAATTCTGATTTGGACGGATATAACCATTACCGCTGTTAATACCGGTAGCTATGATAAATTCGCAATCTTCGGGTGCATTGGCATACCAACCAGCATAGCGCGTATAAGGTAAGATAACTGTTGCCATCATACGTGGATCACGCTGCTTATACATCTCAAGCAATTTATCCTTGGCTGCCGGGTATTTTACAACCTTACCATCCTTCAGAGTTGCGCGGAATGTAGCAATTTTCACCTTATTATCTTTCGTGATTCCGGGGAATAACTTCTCCATATCAAAAGGCTCACCAGTCTTATATTCGTACGAATCTACGAAATACGGAGAAACCATCACATTATTCCAGCAGCTTCCGAAGGTTTCACGAGAACCCATATAGAATGCCATCGGCATACCATGATCGGTACCAACTCCACCCATATTCTGAACTGCAAATATCATCTCAGAGCTTTCGTCACCACCCGGTTTGAACAATCCTGCATAGTCATCGTACAATGCATAGAGTTTACTATCGATGACTTTCTTGAAGTTTTCGGATGCTTTGGTATAGTTTTTTGCATAAAGATACACCTTACCCATCAAAGCAACAGCCGCATATTTAGTTGCGCGTCCCATGTCAGATTTGCCCCACTTCTCCGGTAAACCGTTTGAAGCTTCGGTTAAGTCATCCAATATAAACTTACGAACTTCGTCCATCGAGTTACGTGGCTTCTTCATATCGCTGTAGCTATCGGTAATAACGAGCGTCTCATCATAGATAGGCACTTCACCAAAGAAGTCCATCAAGGTGAAATAATACAATGCACGCATGAACTTAGCTTCCGCCTTATACTGCTTCTTCAAGTCGTCTGACATGTTAGCCTTGTCCACATTCTGCAACACATTGTTTGCTCTTGCAACACCTTCGTACAGATATGTCCACTTATTGAGAATCCAATTGTTGTTCACATCATACCTACCGGTTTGGAAATTCTGGTAAGCATACACACCATACCCCATAGATATACCACCCAAACCATCCATAGCAAAGTGCATTCCGAACGCATGGTCGTTTTGCATGTTGCTATATACGGCCATCATAGCCTCTTTTGTCTGCTCTTCATTCTGGTAGAATTGAGAAGCATTCATTTGGTCTGCCGGTACACGTCCGAGGTCATAGCATCCCGACAACGTTAGGATAAGGGGCAGACCTAGTATAATAGAATAAATCTTTTTCATGTTCTTAGAATTTATTAGAATGATAAGTTGATACCAAGTACAGCCTGCTTCATAGAAGGATAAGCCATTCCGCTGACTTCAGGATCGAATCCTCTGTAGTTGGTGAAAGTAAAGAAGTTCTCTAAACTGCCATAAAAGCGCAGACGTTCGAGACCGATCTTTCTGGTCAACTTCTGATTAATGGTATAACCCAACTGGATATTGCGAATCTTAACGAAGCTCTTATCCTCAAGGAAGAAGTCGCTTGTCTGGATATTACGACGGTCTTGGTACTCCAAAAGACGTGGGTATGTGGCATCAGTACGGCCTTCTGTCCAACGTCCCTTAACAACATCACTGTTCAACTGATAGCCGATACGTACACTAGGAGTATTGTAAGCATCGTGTTGCCAGAATACTTTTGCACCCATAGCTCCCTGAATCAAGGCAGAGAAATCGAATCCCTTCCAAGATGCATTCAAATTAAGACCGAAGAGGAACTTGGGATTTGGACCATCGCTGACGATTTCTTTATCTTGGTTATCGATAATTCCATCACCATTAACATCCTTATAAAGGAGGTCTCCCTTTTGGGGTGTACCGAATGCAGCAAACGGATTTTTCTTTTTACCATTTTCGTCTACCGGTGCATTATCTATCATCTGCTGTACCAACTTCATGTCTTCATCGGTCTGTAACAGACGGTCTACACGCAACAAATACTGTGAATTAATGCTGTGACCTTCCCAAATTAGGTTGGCACCGTTGATAGATTGACCACCTTTATCAGTACCCTTAAATTTATCAACATTGTTGGTGACATAGGTAAGGTTACCTGTGATACCGTATGTGAAATCATTAATATGGTCTTGCCAACCCAATGTTAACTCTAAACCCTTATTGGTAACGATGGCACTATTGGTCTTTGGAAGAGACGTAATACCATGTACGTTGGGTGCAGGTAGATTAATCAAGATGTCGGTTGTGCGCTTATTAAAGTAGTCAATAGTACCGGTAAGACGGTTATTGAAGAAACCAAAGTCCAAACCAATGTCGAATACCTTTGTCGTTTCCCATGTCAATAGCGGATTAGCAAGTGCCTTCATGGCCATACCGGTAACCATTGAATTACCTAATACATAGTTGTAACCACCGGCATTACTTGTATAAAGCGACTGAGAATCGTAGTTTCCGACAGCGTTATTACCCAAAGAACCGTATGAAACACGGAGCTTCAAGTTGCTCAAATAAGTGCTGGAAGCAGCTTCCATAAACTTTTCTTGATCAATACGCCATGCAGCAGAAGCTGAGGGGAAGTATCCCCAACGCTTGTTAGACTGGAATCGAGAAGAACCATCGGCACGAAGATTAAACTCAAAAAGATACTTATCTTGCCAGTTTAAATTCAAACGACTGAAGTAAGAGCGCATCGCCCACTCGGTCTTATTACCTCCGGCGCTGGCTTGACCGGTCGCTCCATCGAGTGCATCCATGCTCAAATCAATCAAATCTTGCTTTGAAACATTGAAGTGTTTACTTCTATATAGCTCTTGGCTGGCACCCAACATCACATTGAAAGACAGTTGGTTCTTGAACAACTTATTCTCATAACGCAACACAGCATCATTGAAATAGCGCTCTGTTTTACCGTCATAATTATAATAAGAATATCTAGACTTAGTGGTAGCAGTAACCTTTTCGGTTTGGAAATTCCAACTCTCTAACAATACAGGCTTGCGCGAAATTTCTTGGTCTACTAGCTCGTATGAATAGCTCAATGCAAGAGACAAGCCCGTCATCGGTTTCAAGGTAGCAGTGAAACGAGGGTGGAAATTATTCTTACGATTGTTTCCTGCCCACTTGAAAGCGCGTACCAAAGGGTTATTATTAGCACTCTGAGCAGCGTCTTGCTCATTGTTCATGGCACCAAAACGACCATCGGGAGCACGGAAAACCATACCCGGTGTGGTGGCTGATGTATACTTAAAGACGTTATCAACCTCATTATTACCCGGTTCCATATCCGATACATAACCGTTAATATGCATACCGATATTCAACCATTTAGTCACGTCGGCATCCAAGTTCAGACGTCCGCTGTACTTCTTAAAGCCCGCATTGTACATGACACCCGGATTATTCAGATAGCCAAATGAGCCATAGAAACGAATTTTCTCAGAACCTCCGGATACAGAAATGGCATGATTGGTAGAAGCAGCTGTCTTAAACGTCTCATCAATCCAGTTGGTATTAGGATACTTCAATGGATCCTTACCACCATCATTGCGCCAAGCATCAATCACGTCTTGGGTAAATGGTTCAGACTTTTTACTGTTCTTATAACCTTCATTGATGATTCCCATGTAGTCGGCATAGTTTGATACAGGGGTCAATGTCTTACGAATTGACTCAAAAGACACATAGCCATTGTAGTCAACAGTAAGTTTACCGCGCTTACCAGACTTCGTAGTAATAAGGATAACACCATTAGCTGCACGCGAACCATAGATGGCAGAAGAAGCTGCATCTTTCAATACTGATACCGATTCTATATCCTGTGGATTCACAGTATTGATACCGGCTTCGGTTCCATCAATAATAATAAGAGGTGCAGAACTATTCAACGTACCCTGACCACGAACCAAAATAGAAGCGTTGTCGTTACCCGGCTGGTTGTTGTTTGACATCACCGACACACCGGCAGCGACTCCGGCCAAAGCTTGAGAAACATTCGTGATAGGACGACTCTTAGCCATTTCGGCTACATTGACAGCAGAAACAGAACCTGTCATGTTCACTTTCTTCTGCGTACCATAACCTACTACCACTACCTCATTCAAGGTTTGACGGTCTTCTTCCAATACAATATTAATACTCTCACGTCCACCTACCTTCACTTCCTTGGTGAGATAGCCTACACTGGATACCACCAATACGGCATTAGGAGATGATACACGAATAGAGAATTTACCATCTAAATCAGAGATTACGCCATTGGATGTTCCCTTTTCTAGAATTGTCGCCCCAATCATTGGGCCGGAAGCATCTGTCAAAGTTCCCTTAACCGTAACGGTCTTCTGCATAGGAGACTGAATAACAGCAGTATTGAAGGTGGGAATAGCCCCCCCTGCAAACATTGTAACAGACGGAAAGGCCATTACAGAACCAAGGCACAATCGTCGTAAAAATGAATTGGTCATGAATAAATCCATAGACTATAAATTATTTAGGTTAGTGTTATTTCATCGATAATTATGGTTGCAAATATATAAAATATGCAGAAAATGAAAGTCCAAAATCGTACAAACAATGTACAAAATCGTATTTTTCCTATTCATTATACGATAATTCCCAGCACGAAGAATAGCCGTCATCGTTGACAACCATAAGGAAACCAAACGACGAATCTTATGAATATCAAATAATTCTATAATAAGAAAAAGGCTGAAAGAGGACTGATAATTACATAATGGATTAATTATCATACTTGAACTGCGGAGAGAATAGGATTCGAACCTACGAAACCCTTTAGGGGTTTACACGCTTTCCAGGCGTGCCTCTTCAACCACTCGAGCACCTCTCCTTGTATTATAAAGCGGTGCAAAAGTATTACTTTTTTAGCGATTTCCGGCATATAACGAGCTAAAAAGTAGATAGTAACATTAGGTTTGAGAGTTTTTAACATAAATAAGTACTCTAATTCACACCTATAACTTATCACTTCTCACTCCTAACTCACCACTCTCCACCCAAGAACTCGTCTACTTGTTTACTCGTTAACTTATCTACTATCAAACTGCAGGGGCAAGGCAGTATTCCTGCCACAGCCAAACAGCGATACTGCATAGGCAGAACAGCAAGACTGCCGAGGCTCTGCACCAAAGCGTTAATAATGGTTAAGTTAGTCTATTCCATTTTCTTTATATCCCCATCTCTCATCTTTTTTACTAACTTTGCCTATTATTACTAGTTTAAAACATCAGCTAATGAAAAAGATTTTCACTGCCATCATGTTGTGTTTGTCACTAGGCATGCAAGCGCAAACCGTCGTAGAAAATGCTAAACAGCAACTAGAAGAAGCCAAAAAGGCTCAAAAAATAGCTAAACAAGCCATCAAAGAAGCTAAGAAAGCAGCTAAGCTGCAAAAGAAATTGGCTAAAATAAAAGCAGAAACAGGAGAGTCTACACCTACAAAAACAATACCGGCTACCCCATTAACACCGGCTCAAAAGACTGTAATACCGGCTACAAAAATAGAAAAACCAGTTACACAGCCAACCGATGAGGGCACAATGAAGAAAACTACCAGTGATGTCAAGAGAGGGTGGATAGTACCTACAGCTCCTACCAAAGCCGTAGATAAGAAGAAAGAAACAGCTGTTGCTGCACAGCAAGCAGAAGCACAAAGCTATCTGACAGGCGCAGTTCCTGAAGTAGATGGCAAGGTGGTGTTTGAGACAGAACTTGAAGCAAACGGTAAAAGTGCCAAGGAAATCTATCAATTGCTATACGAAAGAATGCAAGAATTGATGACAGAAGATGGCCAAATAGACAGTCGTATGGCTCTTGTCAATGAAGATGAGAATGTGATTGCAGGCAAATTCAAGGAATGGATGGTCTTCAGCAACAACTTCCTTTCGGTAGACAGAACCGAATTCAACTACATATTGGTTGCCAAATGCGAAGATGGACGCGCCCACATCTCAATGGAACGCATGAACTATTCGTATGAGGCCGACCGCCCGACAGGTTTCAAATCGTCGGCCGAAGACTTGATTACAGACAAGAAGTGTCTAAACAAGGCCGGTACAAAGCTTGTCAAACTGACCGGAAAGTTCAGAAGAGGCACCATAGACCGCAAGAATGAGATTTTCACAGTATTAGCAGGAGCATTAAGATAAAAAGAGACAAGTATGACACAGGATAATAAGGAACACACGACAGAAGAGCAAATAGCTGTCAGACCCAAGCATCGTATGGAGCGTATCGACACAAGAGATTCTCTATTCAAGTTGAGAAACATACTCAACATCTGCTTCATGGTACTAGCCATCATCGGTGTTTGCATGTATCTCTTCACGATGCAGAAAAACATTGCCATCATTGTCATGTTGGCAGGCGTAGTGATTAAGTTCATTGAGGTCGCATTACGAATGTTCCATAAATGAGAAAAATATTCATCACACTATGTCTATTGTGCGTCTCGGGAGTCGCACTAGCACAGTTTGACGACAACGAATTCAACCAAATAGACGCTAGTGGAAACATCAGTACGAGGAATAAGAAGAATCAGGCTGACAGTCTTGGCAGCCACAAAGAGATTCCCAAAGGCATCAAAGTGTGGACGGTGGATTCGCGCTTTGGAGACATGCAGTCTGCCAAGTTGGATACCCTCTCCCACATGTACATGAATACCAACTTCACGACGGGATTAAGAGGCGAATACAATACCACAGGAAATCTTGGCGCACCACGCATCCATCGGGTATTTATAGACCGTCCCGAAATAGGACAGTTTATCTTTACGGCCCCCTACGACTTCTTCGTGATACCCGTAGACAAATTCCAATTTACCAACACCTTGTCTCCTTTCACCAATCTAACTTACAATACAGGCGGTGGGAAAATCAATGGTGAGGATCATTTTACTGCAAAATTCGGAGTCAATGCGGGCAAGAAATTGGGAGTAGGATTCAATTTGGACTATCTCTATGGACGCGGTTTTTATGCCAATCAGAGTACATCGCACTTTGGTTATACCATGTATGGCAGCTATATAGCCGACCGTTATCAGGCTCACTTGCTCTTTTCGACCAACCATCAAAAGGTGGCCGAGAACGGTGGTATCACCAACGACAACTATATCAAGCACCCGGAGAGTTTCACCGATAACTACTCCACCGACGAGATACCGACCGCCCTGTCTAAAAACTGGAATCGAAACGACAACCAACATATATTCTTCTCGCAGCGATATAACCTAGGATTCAACCGCAAGGTACCTATGAGCGAGGATGAAATCAAGGCACGCAAATTTGCTCTTGCATCGAAAAAAGAGCAAGAGCTAAGGAAAGCTAAAGAAAAAGAGGGACTTGCCGATGAACCTAAACGAAGAAGAAACGAAGAGGAAAAAGAACCCGTGACCTTTGCCGGACGACCAGACGACGCAAAGGTAATGGGCAATGAGCCTGTAAAAGAAGACCAAAACAGCGAGCGAATCAAGGTGAACGGACAACAACATGCAGACAGTTTGATAGCTGTAGCTAACAAGGCTAAAGAAGATACAACATGGTTGAAAAACGAATATGTGCCTGTAACGAGCTTCATCCATACCCTGCAATTCGACTATGCACGGCGCATCTATCAGGCCTATAATACACCGGAGAACTTCTACGCCAACACATACAAAGCCCAAGAGCGACTAGGGGGTGACTCCATCTACGATGCTACACGCCACTACGAGTTGAAGAACACATTCGCCATCTCGCTGTTAGAGGGATTCAACAAGTATGCCAAGGCAGGCTTGAAAGGTTTCTTGACAAGCGACATGCGCCACTTCACCCTACCCTCGGCCGAGGGTGTGGACACCTACAACGAGCATAATATCAGCGTGGGGGCACAGTTGAATAAGACCCAAGGGAAGATGTTGCACTACAATGCCGTGTTAGAGACGTGGTTGGCAGGTAAGGATGCAGGACAATTAAAGCTGGATGCCACGGCAGACCTGAACTTCAAATTTCTCGGAGATACGGTTCAACTCGCTGCATCGGGCTTCTTCCACCGCAACAACCCTACCTTCTATTATCGCCATTATCATGCCCGTCACTTCTGGTGGGACAACGATAACATGAGCAAGATACTGCATACAAGGTTACAAGGTGCGTTATCTATTAAAAAGACACGGACACTCTTGCGAGTATCTGCCGACAATCTGAAGAACTATACTTATTTCGCCCAAAGTTACACTGCAGGTGAAAATATGCGTACAGCCAATGCCGTGGCAGTGAAACAACACAGTGGTGCCATCAATGTATTAATAGCAGAACTGAGCCAAGATTTCACTTTCGGCCCGATAAATTGGGAGAGTGTCATCACATATCAGAAGTCGAGCAAAAGCGATGTACTCCCTCTCCCAACATTGAATGCTTATACCAACCTCTATCTGAGATTCAAGATAGCCCGTGTATTGAACTGTGACTTCGGAGCCGATGCCCGTTATTTCACTTCGTACTATGCTCCCGACTACAGTCCGGCACTTGGTCAATATGCCGTACAAACGAATACCAACACCACAGGCGAGGATAGCAGAGTGAAGATAGGCAACTACCCTATCGTAAACGTATATGCCAATTTCCACCTGAAACATACTCGATTCTTCGTGATGTACAGTCATGTAAACGCTGGAAGTGGTACGAGGAACTACTTCTTGACACCTCATCACCCACTGAACGGAAGCCTATTGAGATTCGGGGTTAGTTGGAACTTCTTCAATTAATCAATATACCGGAGTCAGTTTATCATGGAAGGACAGAACGGAATCAAGATAAATTCACTGAAAGCATGGATGTTGGCGTCGCGGCCAAAGACCTTGACGGGAGCAGCAGTTCCTATCATGGTGGCCATAGCTATGGCTGCTATGCACATGGAACAAGGGCTGTTCAGGACTGTACCTGCCATCCTTTGTCTGCTCTTCGCATTCACAATGCAAATCGATGCAAACTTCATCAACGATTATTTTGATTTTATCAGAGGTAATGACGATGATACCCGACTCGGTCCTCGAAGGGCTTGTGCGCAGGGATGGATAACACCTGAAGCCATGAAAAAGGGCTTAATCGTCACTACGCTCATAGCTTGTCTGATTGGATTACCTCTTATATGGTATGGCGGGATTGAGATGGTCGTCGTGGGATTGCTGTGTGTAGTCTTTTGTTTTCTATACACCACGAATCTTTCCTATATTGGTATGGGTGACATATTAGTACTTGTCTTTTTCGGCATCATACCGGTTTGCTGTACCTATTATCTGGTAACAACAGACATTACATGGCCAGTATTCATTGCCTCAATAGCCTGCGGACTTGTCATTGATACCCTGTTGCTCGTGAACAACTATCGCGATAGGAAGAACGACATGGCTGCCGGAAAGCACACATTGGTCACCATGATAGGTGAAAAGAATACCGAGTGGCTGTATTTGGCGTGTGGATGGGTAGCTGTAGCACTGAATATCATAGTACTATGGATGGTTGATGTCCATTTAGTAGCAATTGGTTTACCTGCTATTTACCTCATCATGCATACACGTACATGGCGCAAGATGGTAGAAATAAATCGTGGTAAGACCCTTAATCTCATTTTGGGACAAACGGCACGTAATATGTTTATATATGGTGTATTGACTTCCTTAAGTCTCCTATTATAATAATATGGTTATAGAAAACGTAGATTTGGAGTTGATGGAGTTTGTTGAGCAAAACATTCTCCCGCGCTATAATGAATTCGGAAGAAGTCATGGACTAGGTCATGTCAATCGGGTTATCAAAAATAGTTTGCTGCTTGCCAAAACCGTAGGAGCCAATATCAACATGTCGTATGCCATTGCTGCCTACCATGACTTGGGCATGAAGGGACCTCGCGCCATCCATCATATCACTGGAGGAAAGATACTTTTGGCCGATGCAAGACTCAAGAAATGGTTCTCACCGGAGCAAATCAAGATTATGAAAGAGGCCGTGGAAGACCACAGAGCAAGTGCCAGTCATGCACCACGAAGCATCTATGGCAAAATAGTAGCAGAGGCCGACCGCGATTTAGAACCCGATACAGTATTCACACGAGCTGTACAATTCGGACTGGAACAGCATCCGGAATTTGACAAGGAAGCACAATGGGAACGCTTCAAATCGCACATGCAGGAGAAGTACTCTGCCAGTGGGTACATCCATCTATGGATTAGGAATAGCCCGAACGAGAAGAATCTCAAGGAGATACGAGATATAATAGCCATTGAACCAGCTCTTAGAACGCAGTTCGACCGTATATACGACCAAGAGATTGCAGAGCAAAAACAAGCTTAACCCTCGTTTTTTGTTCTTCAATTTCAACGCTCAAAAAGTTTACAGGAAGTTTGGTCAATCTAAAAAAAAAGACTACTTTTGCACTCACATCTACACAGAGAGATGCAATCTGCATGTTGATGCCGATATGGCTCAGTTGGTAGAGCAATTCATTCGTAATGAATAGGTCCCCGGTTCGAGTCCGGGTATCGGCTCACAAGCGGTAATAGCTCAGTTGGTAGAGCGTTGGCTTCCCAAGCCAAAAGTCGCGAGTTCGAGTCTCGTTTACCGCTCTTCGTTGTTTATCAAGTAGTTACAAAGTTTTTGTAACAAGCAAAAATCCCTTGTTTTTATATATGTTTAAGCGCTGAAATGTCAAAATGAGGCATAATTATGCGTATTTATGTGGGCTGTAGTCTAAGATATAGTTTGGCTTTTTAGAACTTTATAGCAAGACTACTTTCAGCCACAGAAGCATGATGATCAAACTAAAAAAGGGACTCAGTTAATAAAACTGAGCCCCAAGAAGTAACTTTAACTTAATACATCACATATTAAAACCACTTACGTCTATAACAGGAGTACACCCACGGGAGTCTTGATTATTCCATGTGATAGTAATAGTCTTAGACTCCGACGGCATTAGATGAAAATAATTATCACTATAGATAACAGGTAGAATCTGTTCGCCATCATTTCCCTTAAGATTCAAGCGCACCATAAGTGCAGTGTTCTGCACCTTTAAGCCGATTTTTTGGCAAAAAACACGAGAAACATTTGCAGGTTAACGAAAAACGCATTACCTTTGCACTCGCTATTCAGAAATGCTCATTTCGCTGGATAGAGAATGCGCCCTTAGCTCAGTTGGTAGAGCAACTGACTCTTAATCAGTGGGTCTAGGGTTCGAGTCCCTAAGGGCGCACCACACAAAAGGCAGAGCAACGCGCCCTTAGCTCAGCTGGTAGAGCAACTGACTCTTAATCAGTGGGTCTAGGGTTCGAGTCCCTAAGGGCGCACAAGAGAGAAACATTTCGATGTTTCTCTTTTTTTATTCCCGTAAGTTTAATGTTTTTCCGAAGCGTATTTCTTCATCACACTGTAAGCATCATAGATACCTAGTTCACCGGCCTTGCTCAAATCAGCAAGCCCTTTCGACTTATTACCACTAAAGATATAAGTCAATCCACGATTGAAATAAGCTTCCGCAAGACTAGGATTCAGCGTAATGGCTTGTGTATATGTATCAATAGCATCATTATAATTACGCTGCATAGCATGTAGATTGGCAATGTCATAGATGACGAATGCATTTTTCTCTCCGGCCATTCCAGAAGCTCGTCGCAGGTCATCAAGCGACTTACCTAGAACAACTTTCAAATCATTCCCATTACTTTGAGCATAATTAGACATCATGGCTTGGCACACTCCACGCTGCCAATAGGCCAATACCGAGACCGAATCCATGGTCATATAATCGTTAATATCGTTCAAAGCTTCCGAAAAATTGTGCGTACTTGCGTGGGCTACAGCACGTTGAAAAAGCAAAGTGGCTACCTGATTGTAATTCTTGATATCAGAGATTCGCGTCGTCAAGCTATCAATAGCGACAAAATACCGACGCGACTGTTCCTGCGTCAACGCATTGGACTTGCAAGAAATATATACCGGCAAAGTTGGACGAATCGTTCGATTGAATGTCTCCACATCGCGATCAACCAATTGATAGCTGTTAATACCATTCTTATAAGGCATATAAGACAGCAAGAACATCGGCATATACTCTACTTCCACATTTCTATCTTGTACGTTTCCACGATATTCATTCTTATATTCCGGTGTCGTCACCTCATTGTCTTGAACCACCCATTGGTCGTACTTCTCAACGTCAATATCGCTCATTTTGCGTACTTGACGAAGTTTACTACGCGACCAACGTTGCTGGATACCCACGTGTTTATCCATCTGTCGCTTCAATACCCTAAACTCATCTAGTTCCGCTTTGGCCGTCATACCGAGTCTACGATAACAGTTGGCACGACTCGTCAAACCATTCCAAAAGTTTGGGAACTTCTCTATTACCCGCGAATAATCTCGAATAGCAGCCCGATAATCACCCGTTCGGTCCAATAGGATTGCACGATTATAAAGCGCCAATAAATTATCGGGCTCCAAACCAAGCACATAATTAAAATCTTCTATAGCACGGTTATCATCTCCCAATGTCTGTCTGAGCAATCCGCGGTTGTAATGTGCAATAAAATTATTACCATTCATGCTGATTGCACGGTCGTAATCATCCATTGCTTGACGCAATTTATTGAGATTGACGCGTGTCATTGCACGGTAAGTATAGTTGTTGACAACCTTCGGAGTATAATGAATAGCACTGGAGAAAGCCTTCTCTGCCGCAGCCCAATTCTTACGTTGAAGATTCAAGCGCCCCACGATAGACCACGAGTTGCCATCGTATGGATTCACCTTCAACGTCTTTTCCAACCACCGTGAAGCCGTAGCCGTGTCGTTGGCATTCAAATATGTTTCTGTCATCAAGCCATAAGCATTGGGCATACTAGGCCACCGTTTGATGACATATTTTAAATCTTCGCGTGCTTTCTCTACATCTTTACTTCTATAGCGAGCATAAGCACGATTAAACCAACTTCCTTTCTGATCGGGATTCAGCTTCAATGCCGCATCAAAATCGGTGATGGCATCTTGAAACTTATCTTGATTCATGCGACTCTCCGCACGAAAATTGAATATCTGATAGATGTAGGGATTCAGTTTGACAGCCTCCGTAAAGTCACTTTCTGCCCCAGCATAATCACCCAAACACTCTTTGGCCACTCCCCGATAATACCAAGGCTGGTACAGATACGGTTTCCCCGAAAGAATATTGTTGCAATGCTGAATAGCAACCACATAGTCATGATAGTCCAATGCAATCTCTGCTGAGATTAAAAGTCTGTTCGTATTGTACTGCGCTCGCATAGAAACGGTACACCACAAGAACAATATCAAGACTACAAGTTTTCTATTCTTCATCATCGCAAACTAAGAATTATCTTATTTGCGAGCTACCTTTACGCGATAACTGCAACTGAATTTGCCCTTGACAATGGACTTTAATTTACTACTGATAATCTGTTTACGGAATGGAGTCAGATGGTCTACAAACATTTTTCCATCCAAATGGTCAAACTCATGTTGCATGACACGAGCCAAATAACCATCTATCCATTCCTCATGCTCGGTAAAATCAGGATCCATCCACTTCACGCGAATGCGCGAATAACGTGGCACTCCCTCGTGAATACCGGGAATCGAGAGGCATCCCTCTTCCATCGTCACCTTCTTAGAAGTTTCGTCTATCTCCAAGATATGGGGATTGATGTAAGCATGACGGAAGTCTTTATATTCGGGTAAATCACCACTCAACACATCCAAATCAATCACCGCCAAGCGAATAGCTTTTCCTATCTGCGGTGCGGCAAGCCCTACACCTTCGCTAGCTGTAAGCGTTTCAAACATGTCGGCAATGAGTTTGTCAAGTTCAGGATAATCAGGTGTGATGTCTTCTGTCACTTTACGAAGCACACCCTGACCATAAGTATAAATGGGTAATATCACTTTCTCGTTCTAATTTATTT
This sequence comes from Prevotella sp. S7 MS 2, assembly GCF_000762865.1. NCBI lineage: Bacteria > Pseudomonadati > Bacteroidota > Bacteroidia > Bacteroidales > Prevotellaceae > Prevotella > Prevotella sp. S7 MS 2. The sequence continues at coordinate 65,409 of NZ_JRPT01000020.1, forward strand.
TTTGTTGTTTCTGTGTTTATTCGGCCTTATAGCCTACGGCTCGACATATAATCCTGCAAGATAATAGTCGCGCTGATTTCATCTACCAGTCCTTTGTTCTCCCTTCTGACTTTCTTCCCCACTCCACTTTCTATCAACACGCGATGAGCAAGCACCGATGTGAACCGTTCATCATAATAGTCGATGGGAATTTCGGGATGAGCATTGCGCCAACGATTGACAAATTGCTGCACACGCTGTAGGTTCTCGCTCGGCAATCCATTGGTTTGCATAGGCTTACCTATGACCAATTGCTCTACCGGCTCGCGTCCAATATACTGTTGGAGATAGTCGAATAGTTCAGACGTAGAAACAGTCGCCAATCCGTTAGCAATAAGTTTTAACGGATCGGTGACTGCAAGTCCTGTACGTTTCTTACCGTAATCTATAGCAAGTATACGTCCCACTCAGTATATGTATGGTTTACTTTTTAAAGAGCAACCATGCATCGGGATACTTACTACGCAAGTCGTCACGACTACGAACAGCATCACTCTTAGACGCAAAAGACGTTGCTACAACACGATACATACCGCGTTCGCTGTTAAACACGATAGATGGGGTATAACCTGCAGACTGCAATGTGCTCTGAAGTCCTTCAGCGTTAGCCTTCAAAGAGAAAGAACCAACTACCACACCGAATCCGTTAATAGCCGGGCCACTCACTACTGCATAGTTCTCACGGCGCACGGTAGCGTTATCAGCATTGTCTACAACCGTAGTTTGGGTTACAGGCTGCTGTGTTACTGGTGTCACTGTCGGAGTAGTTGTCTCTGGTTCGGTTGTTGTCTGTTCCTGTGCTTTAGCTCTTTCATAAGCTTTCTTATAAGCACTTTCACTCGATTTACAACTTGTAAAAGCCAATGCCACACATAGTCCGGCACATGCTACCATATACTTCTTCATATTTCTTATTGTTTAGACGATTAAACTTAATTGGTCGTTACTAATATTATCTTGCGAAATTACAAAATATCCAATGAATACAGGAGCCAACCCCGCATAAAGATTGTTAAATCGTTTGAATACAACCTATTTAACAAAAAATCACCTAGGATACCGGTTGCAATCACAAAACATTTAGTATATTTGCCTAAGACTATTTTTATCGTTTAATTAAAAAACAAGCTTATGAAGACATTAGGTTATATCGGAGCTTTCCTTGGTGGCGCTATTGCCGGCGCAGCACTTGGCATTCTCATGGCTCCCGAAAAGGGAACAGACACTCGTAACAAGATTGCTGACACTGTAGAAGACTTCTGCCAGAAGCATAACATCAAACTCACACGTAAGGAAGTAGACGACTTGGTAGACGACATCAAGGACGCCAGCACCGTTACAGAATAAGGAGTACATGTTTTCTAACGACAGAAACATCGACAACATCGGGCAACTGGTAGAGGTTGTCAAGCATTACATCGGGCTTCAAAGCGAATACGTGAAGCTCGATGTAATAGATAAGATTGTGCGTTTGTTCACTGCTATCGCTATAGCGGCGACCTTTGCCCTGCTTCTTTTGTTGGCTCTCATCTACCTATCATTTGCACTTGCCTACGCATTGCAACCATTGCTGGGCAGTGTCGGTGCCTTCGGCTTGGTGGCAGGTGGCTATATCTTTATTCTTATTTTATTTGTGGCATTCAGAAAGGCATGGATAGAACGTCCACTTGTACGCTTCTTAGCAAGCCTTCTCATGTCTAAATAATTGCATTATGTATACCGACCAGCCAAACAAACCCATAGAAAGTTTCCGCTCACTCAGCGATATCAGATTGCGCAAAGAAGTGTTGCTCAGCGAGATTCAGCACGATGACAAACGCATCAAAACACTTTGGACCGACCTATTCCATGCGCCCAAAGATATGGTTTCATCCACTCCATCCAAACGTTTCTCCGGATTTATGAATACCGGAGCAGGACTTCTTGATGGCATCATACTAGGATGGAAACTCTATCAGAAGTTCAAAAAGAAATAAAGTTGATAGCAAGCAGTTTGTAGACACTTTGAATATAGACTGTTAACTATAAGACATAAAAAAAGGAGTACCGCTGTACTCCAACCTTGTTAACCTTAAATCTAATACTATGAAAAACACATTGCAAATGTACGAATTATTTAAACACGTGCAAATTATGTAAGGATAAAAACGCATTATTATAACAATTATTAACTTATTTGCGACATTTT